>JBAQPK010000300.1:0-5319 GCA_049305715.1 Desulfuromonadaceae bacterium
GCATAATGCCCTTGGGTTTCTTTTACAACGCGTTCAAACACCGAACGGACTGCAGGGTCCACGACACCCTGTGCGAGCTGCGTGTACTGACCGATACAGTCCATTTCTTCGACAAGCGCAAGTTCAAGAGCTCTTTGTTCAGCCATATCCTCGATTATCGCCTTCTCAAGTTTCATGTAGGCTGGGTTTTTCGTGTCTGCCGGCGAGTTGATGTATGAAGTCAGATCTCCGAATTCAGAGCCTTTATAATGGTCAAAAAAGGCCTTCAGATGACCTACCTCTTCGTTGGCAAGCAGATCTAGCACTTTTTTCGCTCTTTCATTTCTGGCAACAGAAGCTGCTCTCCGATAAAAATCCATGCTGTCTTTTTCAGCTTTAATTGCCAGGCTGATTGCTTCTTGCAATGTATACTCTTTTCCCATGTAAGCCTCCTTTAATATATTGATTATATACAGTATATCCGACATATCAGTTTGGTCAATATTTATCTCAAACATCATTATATCAAATTATATTGTCATTGCGCGTATACAGTATTAACAAATACAAAATATGCTTGACAATGTGTTGGCAAAAACGTACATTCTCATTAGAAAAGTGGGACCGTTTCTCATTAAGTGCTGAGGCCAGGCCGAAATAACATGAAAACTATATACGTGCTTTCTGATTCAACCGGCGAGACTGCCGAGCGGGTGATACGTGCCGCCCTCTCGCAGTTTTATGATGATGATGTGCGTGTTCACCGTCTTTTCAAGGTCAGTTCTCAGTCTGATGTGCAGCAGGCTCTGTCTGTTGCGGTTTTGCACCCCGGGCTTGTCGTCTATACGTTGGTTGATCCGCATTTGGCAGAAGCGGTCGAGCGTGTTGCCGAGGAGAGCGGACTTGTCACTGTGGATTTGCTCAGCCCCCTTATCTATAACCTTTCACGCTATCTGGGGGCTCCTTCACGTGAAAAGCCCGGTTTACTCCATCGTATTGACACAGATTACTACCGTCGAGTTGAGGCGGTTAATTTTACCGTTAAACATGATGATGGCCAGGAAACAAGATACCTGCATAAGGCGGATCTGGTTCTGGTAGGCGTATCTCGTTCATCAAAAACACCGCTTTCCATGTATCTTGCCCACAAGGGATACAAGGTTGCAAATGTACCGATTGTTTTTGGGATTGCACTGCCTGAGGAGCTGTTTGAAATCGATCAAACAAAAATAGTCGGTTTGTTGATCGACCCGAAGCGTCTTGTTGAGATTCGCACGTCACGATTGATCAATATGCGACAAAGCCCGCGTGGCAGTTATAATGACTACCAGCAGGTGGAAGATGAAATATCTGCCTGTCGGCAGCTGTACAGAAAACATCCTGAATGGTATATTCTTAATATAACGAACAAGTCAGTTGAGGAAGCAGCATCTGAAATAATGAGACGAATGGACATGTGTGCCGGATCTGAGTAAAAAACGATTCCGCTGTAATCAAACAAAAAGGAGAACGAGATGAAAATTCTTATTGTAGAAGATGAAAAGAAGGTTGCCAGCTTTATTAAGCGGGGACTTGAAGAAGACAGTTTTCAGGTTACGCTGAGCCACGATGGTGTCGATGGTCTTAAGCGGGCAAGCAGCGGCGAATATGACCTGATTGTTCTTGATTGTATGCTGCCGAAGAAGGATGGCTTGAGCGTCGTGCAGGAATTGCGGGAAGCGGGCAATCAGGTCCCCGTTCTGATGCTGACAGCCAAGTCTGAAACAACCGACGTCGTTTCCGGACTCGATGCGGGAGCGGATGATTATCTGGTGAAACCGTTTGCATTCGCAGAACTGCAGGCCAGGGTGAAGGCCCTCATCAGACGCAGTGAACAGGATCGCGGTGCTGAAATCCGTTTTGCCGACCTGCGGCTTGATCCGGTTAATCACAAGGTATGGAGAGGCCAGACCGAGATCGTTCTTACCGCAAAGGAATATAACCTCTTGGCATATATGGTCCGGAATGCCGGTAACGTGCTCACTCGTGCAAATATTGCCGACAACTGCTGGGAATATCCGTTTGAAACATTCACAAATATTATTGACGTATACATCAACTATTTACGGAAAAAAGTTGACGGTAAATTCCCTACCAAACTCATTCATACGGTCCGCGGCCAAGGGTATATTTTGAAAGAGGGGTAGTAGAAGGTTGATTTTTCCGGATTGATTGTTTATTTTACAAGCGGGAACAGTCAGGGGCGGTGTCGTGACTTATGCGATCCCGCCCTTGCCCGTTAAAATTATCTTTTGGTATTGTGGGGAGGTCAGCTATGTTTTTGTCACGTTTTTTTACAGTTCATATTCTGGTCATCGGGTTGGTTGTTGCGCTTTCACAACCAGCTATTTCCGCAGCGAAGGGTGTCGGGCCTGACTTTGCAACCCTCGCAAAAAAAGTTAATTCAACTGTTGTCAACATCCGCGCAGCTAAAAACATAAAGCCAAAACAGCGCCTCCGGCGCCCTCAACAGCAAAATCCGTTTGGCAATAACCTTTTTGATGATTTTTTCAACCGTTATTTTGATGAAATGCCGCAGCAGCGGCCGCATCGTGAGCAGAGTCTCGGCACCGGATTTATTATCAGCCCGGATGGTTATATTCTGACAAACAATCATGTTGTTAACGGTGCTGATGAGGTAATGGTCAAGCTTTCCGACGGCAGGGAAGTCAAAGGAGAGATAAAGGGACTGGATGAAAAAGTTGATCTTGCCCTTATCAAGATCAGCGAGAAGGAACGCCTTCCTTTTGCTGAATTAGGTGACAGTGACAACCTCGAAGTTGGAGAATGGGTTATGGCCATCGGCAACCCGTTCGGACTTTCTCATACCGTTACGGCCGGGATCATAAGCGCGAAGGGACGAGTCATTGGAAGCGGTCCTTACGATGATTTTATCCAGACCGACGCTTCCATTAATCCAGGAAACTCCGGGGGGCCGCTTTTCAATGCAGAGGGGCGGGTGATTGGCATAAATACCGCCAGTATTGCCGGCGGAGGGGGGGGGATCGGATTTGCTATTCCGATAAGCATAGCCAAATCGATCGTCAGCCAGTTGCGTGAATCGGGCAAGGTAACCCGGGGGTATCTCGGTGTGCGTTTTCAGCCGCTTACGGCTGATCTGGCCAAGTCCTTCGGTCTCGAATCTGATAAAGGCGCCCTGATCGCTTCTGTAGAAAAGGATACCCCCGCTGAAAAGGCCGGTCTCAAGGCGGGAGATGTGATTGTTGAATATGATGGCAAGCAGATTACCGAAGGAAACGAGCTGCCTCGATATGTAGCGGCAACCCCCGTGGACAAGAAAGTCAGGATAGTAATTTATCGCGATGGAACCAAACAGAACATTTCACTGGTTGTCGGCAAGCTGAACGAAAAAGCTGGTGAATCGGGTGTTGACAGCGGCAAGGAAAGCGACAAGGTTGGCGTGACTGTTGAAGAGATCAGGAAGGATCTCGCCGACCGGCTTGGTCTTCAAGACAGCAAGGGATTGGTTATCACCGAGGTTAAGCCCGGCTCCGCAGCGGAAGATGTAGGCGTGATGGCCGGCTCTATTCTCATTGAAATAAATGGCCAGCGACCGGAAACGGCAAAAGCGTACAAAGACCTTGTTGCGAGGCTGGAAAAGGGAGATGTTGTGCGGCTGCTACTGAGAAGGCCCGATGGGACTGCACATTACGTTGCTTTGAAGGTTGAGTAGGTTGCCGAGGCGGGTTAACAACCCGCCTCAGTTTTTGGAGAGCATTATGTCCGGCCGTTATATGCAGCCGTTGCGAATTCTGATACAGTGTGCCTTCTTCGGATTTATGATCTGGCTTGGAATCAGCTTTTATCAGTTTGTGCAGATAGTATGTTCCGGCACCAAGGAGGCCGCAGCTGTTCGTCCTGACGGGATTGATGGGTTTCTCCCCATATCCGGCCTGTTAGGAGCGGCTTCCTGGATGAAGGGTGGCGGAATAAATTCCATACATCCGGCGGCAGTGATCATTTTTGTGACGGTCATTCTGGTTTCACTTCTGTTGAGGCGCTCCTTCTGCTCCTGGATATGCCCGGTTGCGGTAATTTCCGAGTGTGCCTGGAAGGGGGGCTTCCGCCTGATGCACCGCAACCCGCGTCTGCCGGCATGGGCTGATAGGGGATTGCGGAGCCTGAAATACCTGCTGATGGCTTGTTTTATATATTTTATTGCCATTGCGATGTCTCCCGACGCGCTATCTAAGTTTATTCAGTCAGACTATCACATGATCGCTGACGTTCGACTGATGAACTTTTTTCTGCACATATCTCCGCTGGCGTTAAGTATTGTCGTAACGCTGGTGGTGTTGTCTGTCATGCTGCGAAACCCGTTCTGCCGCTACCTCTGCCCATACGGGGCATTGCTTGGTCTGGTTGCTACGCTCTCGCCGTTGCGTGTCTCCAGAAATCTTGAACGTTGCGTTTCGTGCGGAGTTTGCAGCCAGGTATGTCCCGCCTATATAGACGTCATGCACAAAAAGAGTGTTGACTCTCCCGAATGTTTCGCCTGCTGGCGATGCATCAGTCACTGCCGTTTCAATGAAGCCTTGTCAATGCGAGCCGTCGGACGTTTCACAGTGCGTGGCGTTGTCTTCGCTGCTCTGGTGCCGCTGCTGTTCTGGGGTGGGACAATGATCGGCAAGATGAACGGGCATTGGCACAGTTCCATATCTCTGGAAGAATATGTCCGACTATTGGGCAAGTAACCGAAAGGAAAAACAATTATGGGCGTATATGCCAACACTGTTAGTATTACCCAGTTCAAAGTAACGGGAGAATTGCCAAGGATAGATCAATTTGAGTGGTTTTCAAAGAAACTGGCTGACCGTGGATTCCAGTCGATAGAAAATTCCACCGAGGAGTCTTCTGAAGGCTGGACGCTGGTTGATAAGCCGGATGATGCCTCATTTGAAGTGCCATCCGATTTTTGGCGCGATAATTTTGTAGTGTTTTCTCTACGCCGGGATCAGCGCAAAATTCCGGCTGCCGTTCTTAAATCCCACACCGCGCGGGAAGAGGGTGCCTTTCTGGCCCAGAATCCCAACTTGAGACGAACGCCCAAGCATAAGCGCGAAGAGATTAAGGAGCAGGCTCAGATTCGCCTGATGACCAGATGTCTTCCCGTCCCTTCAACTGTGGATATTGTGTGGGATCAGAAGAACGGGGTACTTACGCTCTACAGTCTCGGAACGAAGGTTATTGAACGTTTTGAAGACCTCTTCCGGAAAACTTTTGAAGGATTCAACCCTGTTATTGTTCATCCGTTTGCGCGGGCTCGAACGTTGCTGGAGG
>JBAQPK010000301.1:0-4029 GCA_049305715.1 Desulfuromonadaceae bacterium
GAACGGAACGATGGAACTGGCCGGTCTGAACCAGCATGATGAGCTGAAAAAATAGCGGCCTTTTTATGTTCCTTTTTTCAGTGACATTTGCTATGAATCACTACAGTTTGATTTTATTAAGAAGCCGCGTTTGGCAGCGCCAGAGGAAATACCTTATCCTATGAAAGCTGTATCGATGTTTTCTCGATTGTTATTGGTCTCGCCGTGGTCCCTGCTTGTTTTTCTCATCTTCCCGCTCCTGGTTGCCCTGAGCGTAGCATTCCATATTCAGCTCCCTTTTGTCGTGTCTGCCAAGATGCTTTTCTTAAACAATATCTGCTTTGCGCTTTTCGTTGCCTGTCGTCTGCTGCGTTATCTTGTTTTACTGCGGCGGCCTGTCCGTTACGACGCTGATTGGAACAGGCCGCGACGGGGTGTAATGCACACTGTTTCCGCCGATGACGTGCGGACGGCGCTGGGCAGGGAGGGTTACTCATTTGCGGCCGACGGCGGCTACGGTGAGAAGCGAGATCTCGGCTATCTCGGTACAACGGGTATGTACACGGGACTGCTCATCCTGCTCGCAGTCGGCTGCTGGGATAATCTCCGCCAGTTCTCCGGCGTGCTGCTGGATGGCATGGGGCCGGCAACAAGCCTGAACAAGCTTGAGTCATACCGCCACATCAGCAAAGGTCCGCTGGCTTCACTTCCGGCGTCTCTGCCGCGAATGCAGGTCACCAACCAATACCTTCCGGACAGCACCTACCCCATGGGGGCGACTGATGTTGCCTTTATTTCACCGGACGGCACGAGTCAGAAACTGCTCCTGAAACCAAGAGAGACGGTCAGGGTCGGCGCCTTTGACATCTATATGGCGAAGCTCGTCTTCGAGCCCCAGATCGTCATCAGGAACCGGGATTCCGCGATTCTGTTCGACGCTTTTGTCACATTGGACCCTCTGGTGCAGAAGCGTGGGGTATATAGTTTTTATGGCCTGTTCCAGGGCCCTATCGTTGGCGGCGGGGTATATTTCCAGCCGGAAAAAAACACCCTGATGGTAGTTATCAGCCGGGGCGACAATAAAGTTGTTACCAACATGGTGTTTCAGGCTGATCAGCAGGTAGTTCAGGGTGATTATATTCTCTCCTGTGCAAAAATGGGGCAATGGTCCGAGATTCATGTCGTCCACAGGAGGCATAAGGGATTGCTGGTGGTTGGCGGTATCATTGCTGTCATCGGGCTTTTGCTGAGGGTTGCGGTCCGACCGCAGCGGGTCTGGCTGGAAGAAGTATCCGAAGGCTGCATGGTCTGGTCATCAAGCAAGGAAACGATGGACGGTCTGAAGGCTAGTGATTAAAGACAGAAGGTTGAGGGTTTAAGAGTGAAGACTCTTTCGGTCTACAACCACCAACCCAAGGAGTAGAAAAATGGCATTCTGGGAAATGGTTTTTTATCTGGTTTCAATGGTTGCTTATGCTCTTGCCGGCGGAGGGTTTGTTTACTCCTTCGTCTTCAAGAACCCCAGGCCAGTTTCAAAGCTCACATTGCTGGTCGCCCTTGGATTCCTGGCCCAGACGGTGGCAATTTTTGCCCGTTTCCACGCCACGGGCCATCTCCCTTGGTCTGGCCATTATGAATACGCACTGATGGGCGGGTGGTTCATCATCGCAGGGACCCTGCTTGTAGGGTGGCAGAACAAACAGTTACAGGGGCTAGCGGCAGGTACCGTCCCGCTTGTGCTGATAATGCTCGGCTACGGCTATATGCAGAACCCAGCGCTGACCCCCATGGCCGCGAGCCTCAAAACCATCTGGCTGTACATCCATGTCTATTTTGCCTGGCTTTCCTTTGGCGCTTACTCTCTGGCAATGGCGGCGGGAGTGTTGTTTTTGCTGAAACAGAAGAGTGATGCACTGGCGGAACCGAATCCGGCCTATGATCGTTTCCCCTCTCTGGGCCGTCTCGACGAGTTGATTTTCCGTTATGTTGTTTTCGGTTTCATAACCGATACCATCATGATCTCGGCCGGTGCCATCTGGGCAAAGGACCTCTGGGGGAGCTACTGGGCCTGGGATCCCGTCGAAACCTGGTCTCTCATTTCCTGGCTTACCTACGGCGTTACCATTCATCTGCGCGTCACCTTCGGCTGGAGGGACAAGCGGCTGGCATGGTTGGCTATTGCTGCTCTAAGCACCGTTATTATCTGTTTCTTTGGAGTCAATCTGGTTGTCAATACCAGTCTGCATGTATTCCAGGTAAGATAAAGACATCTGACTGAAGGCTAAAGAAAAAGGATCAGCTGAAGGTTGAGAATTGAGGGTGTTTATGTTTCAGTCTTCAGCAATCAGCCATCAGCCTAAAACCCATGCTCAATAACCTACTCAAATATCTCAGCTCCCTGCGCTTTACCATTCTGCTCATCAGCCTGCTCGGACTGATTTTTGCGATTGGCCTCTGGGTGCCGCAGCAGAGATTGCTGAAGACCATTTATCTTGAGTGGCAAAAAAAATCTCCCTCACTTGTGGCTTTCCTCGATGCAGTCGGCTTGACCACGATCTACACCTCGCCGATTACGATCACGTTATGGCTGCTGTTTTTCCTCAATCTGTCGCTGGTTCTGTGGCAGCGGTGGCCCATCGTCAAAAGCCGGATAACGATCTCTGATGCAAAGATCGCTGATCCCGTAGCTGCGGGAGGGTATCCGTTCCGGAATGCATACCCCCTGCCGGCCAATCTGGGTGGAGACAGGATTATAGGGCTGCTCCGAAAAAACCGCTACACGGTACTGGGCGATGCGACCGGTTTTTATGGCGTGAAGAACCGTCTGGCGCCGATTGCCTTCATGCTCTTTCACCTCAGCTTCTTTTTGATTCTTCTTGGTGGCCTGATCAGCGTGTATACCGAGTTTGTCGGCTATCTTGATCTCACACAGGGAGAATCATTCCAGGGGGAGCTCAACCGTTATAATAAATCACCGCAGCCGGAAATGCCCAAAATCGGTTCTCCACCCAGCGCCTCGTTTACGGTACAGAGCATTGTCCCCCGCGTTGTCGAAAATACGCCGACCGGCATCAGTGTGCTGCTGGTCGACAGCCGCGGCAAGACCCACGAGGTCGACATCAACAGACCCTATTCGACCGAACACACATCATTTGTTTTCAAGCATCTCGGAGTGTCACCACTCTTTGTTCTGAAAGATGCGTCGGGCAAGGAGACCGGTGGAGCCTATATAAAGCTCGATGTTCTGCAAAAGAGGCCCGACCGGTTTGCTCTTGGGCCATTTATCTACACGGCAACCTTTTACCCTGATTATGTTCTGGAGGGCGGGAAGCGAGCCACCCGTTCCATGGAATTCAATAATCCCGTGTTCTTCATTGCCGTGGAACAAGATGGGAAGAAGATCGCAGAAGGGCTTGTTCCAAAAAACGGCGCCCTGGAGTTTGCCGGCTACCGCCTTGAAATGCGCGACATGCCTTTCTGGGTACGCTTTTACGTCGTCAAACAGCGCGGACTCTCAATCCTGTATACCGGTTTTGCCATTGCAACAATTGGTGTTATCTGGCGGTTGCTCTTTTACCGGAGAGAGATTGTCGGTGCCGTGCGGGAACAGGATGGTGTGCCTTGTCTGGTGGTGGCGGGACGCTCCGAATACTACAAAAGCCTTGCGGAAGATGAGTTCGTTAAACTGTTCAATGGTATAGCCGGGAAATCAGTTGGTAGCTGAGGGATGATTGTTGAAGGTTTTTGCATCACTCAAATATAATCTCTCAACATGAATAAGGAGACATCAAATATGAAACGCATAATGACTCTTGTACTGTTCGCGTTCGTAATATGCAGCATATGCACCGCCTGCCAGCAGGAAGCAAAAAAGGTTGTACTGGACAACTCTCTGCGCCTTCTGGTGAAGTTTAACGGCAAATACGGCTATTGCGACCGCGGCGGGACAACCGTCATTCCCCCGCAGTTTGACTCTGCCTCTCTCTTTTCCGAGGGACTTGCCGCGGTCCATGTCAACGGCAAGAACGGCTTCATCGATGCCAACGGGAC
>JBAQPK010000302.1:0-4688 GCA_049305715.1 Desulfuromonadaceae bacterium
GCGTAATCAGGGACGGGTCACCGGGACCGGCGCCCACCAGATAAACGATTCCTTTATTCACCGATCGACCTCTGATATACCTCTTCCAGAATGGCCTTGCCCCCTTCGGCCAGCAGCTGATCGGCAAGACGGATACCCAACTGCAGGCATTCGGCTACAGGGCCGCTGATTTCGCCGCGAACGGAGCGCTGGCCGTCAACGGCAGCGATGAAACCTACCAGCCGCAGTTGGCCGTTGCTGACCGTTCCGTGCGCCGCTATCGGCACCTGGCACCCACCCTCGCAACGTTTGAGCAGGGCCCGCTCGGCCCGGACCGCGTAGCTGGTGTCGGCATGGTTAAAAAAATCGATCGTTTCGGTTATGACCGGATCAGCCAGACGGCATTCGATCCCCAGGGCACCCTGGCCGATGGCCGGAATGGAGAGATCGATATCCAGATATTCGCCGACACTGTCGGTGAACCCGAGACGCTTCAAACCGGCGGCAGCCAGAATGACGGCATCCAGGTTGTCTTCGGTAAGTTTCCTGATACGGGTCTCCACATTGCCGCGAATGATACACATCTGCAGGTCGGGACGCACTTTCAGAAGCTGGGCCTGACGGCGGAGAGCGCTGGTGCCGATGCGGGCTCCCGGCGGCAGATCGGCAAACTTCACATTTCGCGAGATCACTGCATCGCGCGGATCTTCCCGTTCGGTGATGCAGTGCAGTCCCAACCCTTCCGGAAAATCGGTCGGTACGTCCTTCATGCTGTGTACGGCGATGTCGATCTCGCCGCGCAACATCGCTTCCTCGATCTCCTTGACGAACAGTCCTTTGCCGCCAACCTGGGCCAGCGGGACATCCAGGATCTTGTCGCCTATCGTCTTGATTTTGGTCAATGTGACTTCCATACCGGGATAACGCTTCTCAAGTTCGGACTTTACCCAGTTGGCCTGCCAGAGCGCCAGCTGACTGGCACGGGTTCCGATACGTAATGTCTTGGGGGGCATACTGTTCTCCATTTCTCTCATTAGTAGTCAATATATTCTGTTTTGTTACTCTTCCAGCTCCAGCTCTTCATCGTCCCGCGACAGGGCTTCGAGTTCAAATAACTGACGCAGGGCATCGACATACAGATCAACCCGTCCGCCCTGTCCTGCCTGCTTGAGTGCAGACGTGGGGGCGTGGAGCAGCTTGTTCATCATCGCAACAGTAAGAGCTTCCAGTCGTTTCCCAGCGTCGGGAGGCAGATCCTTCCATCCGGCAATGGTCTTGTCAAGCTCCGCCCGGCGAATCTCATCAAAACGGTTACGCAGGGCGACAATGGTCGGGGTCACTTCCAGTGTCGAAAGCCATTTATGAAACTGCCCGATCTCCTGAGCGATGATCTCTTCGGCTTTTTCAGCCTCCAGAGAGCGCTGGGCAAGATTGGCCTGGACGATCTCCTGCAGATGGTCAACGGTGAAGAGATAGGCATTCTCGACATCGTCAACCTTGGGGTCGATATCTCGCGGCACGGCAATATCGATGAAAAAGATCGGCTTGAAGCGGCGCCGCTTGATGACCTCTTCGGCGTCCTTCGGTCCGATGATGCAGTGCGGAGCTCCGGTGGATGACAAGACAATATCGGCACGATGGAGGTGTTCAAGGAATGACTCAAAATGGACAGCCTCACCACCGAACTCCTCCGCCAGACGTTCAGCCCGCTCAAAGGTGCGGTTGGTGACCATCACTCCCTTCGCCCCGCTGTTAAGAAAGTGCTTGGCTGCCAGTTCGCACATTTCACCGGCGCCGACCAACATGACGGTCTTGTCGGAGAGGTCGCCCAGAATTTTTTTCGCCAGCTCCACGGCGGCAAACGCCACGGAAACCGCGGAAGAGGCAATTTTCGTTTCGGTACGCACCCTCTTGGCGACGGAAAACGCCTTGTGTAGAAAGCGGTTGAGGATAATCCCTGATGATTTGAATTCAGCCGCATAGCCGTAGGAAGTTTTGATCTGCCCCAGTATCTGCGGCTCGCCGACAATCATCGAATCCAGGCTGGAAGCAACCCGGAATACGTGGCGGATCGCAGCCTCAGCATGATAACTGTACAGGTGCGCTTCGAGCGCTTCAAACGGCAGCCGATGATAATCGGCCATAAACCGTTTTATGCGGGCTATGCCGCCGGCAATATCGCGGGTTGTGGCATAAATTTCGACCCTGTTACAGGTAGAGACGATCACCCCTTCGATAATGCCCTCCAGCGAGATCAGTTCGCAGAGCGGCTTTTCAATCTGGTTGGGAGAAAAAGCCACTTTTTCACGGATTTCAACGGAAGCAGTTTTGTGTGAAAGGCCTACAACGATGATGTTCATCAATGATTCCGTTTCATAGTTTCAAATATTTTTCGTAGAGACGTATTATGTTACATCCCTACCAGATTATACTGTGCTCCATACTGAAAAACGTGAGCAGAACGACGATGAAACCGAGAATTGAAAGAATAGCGGCCCGCTTTCCGCGCCAGCCGATCGTAAGGCGACCATGGAGGAGCGCCGCATAGATAATCCAGATGATCATCGACCAGGTCTGCTTGCGGTCCCACACCCAGTAGCTTCCCATCGCCTTCTCCGACCAGATGGAGCCGGAGATAATCGCGACCGTCAACAGGGGGAAACCAACGGTCAGGCAGCGATAACTGATCTCGTCCATTGTTTCGAGGGAGGGAAGTTTCTGGAAGAGTGCGCCAAGACGTTTCGTTTTAAGGAAATAGCGCTGAATCAGGTACATGACGGCGACACCGGCTGCAATGGTGAAGCATGCATAACTGGCAAAAGCCAGCAGGGCGTGAAACCAGAACCAGTTGCTCTGCAGAATAGGAGGAAGCTGGCGCACTTCGGCATGCAAAGAGCTTGAGGCAACCAGCATCATCAGTGCAACAGGAATAATAAAAGAGCCGAGCGTCGTGACTCTGTATTTCCGCTCGAAAAAGATAAAGGCGCCGACAATGGCAAGACTGAAAAACGACAGCGATTCCTGCATGTTGGTGAGCGGCAGATATCTCATCTTGCTGGCCAGATGGATTGTCGAGAGCAGGTGTGCGGTGAAGCCGGCAGCCAGTATGCGACCAGCCCAGAGTGTCAGCAGTGGCGACGTGCGCACCAGACAGGCAAGATATGCGGCGGTAGCACAGCCATATAAGGCGACGGTCAGAAAGAAAAACATGTGAGTCATGGCAATGATTCCTTGCGTTCTGTAAGCTCGGCGAGCAAACGCCCGGCAAGCGAGCGTAAAACCTGTATATTGTATGTGCTGGGACTCCCGTTAGTCAACAGCTTTTCTCGTTCCGCGGACAGCTTTTGGAGTATTGTTCCGTATTCATCGCCGATATGTTCGGCAATACAGTCACGCACATCAACGGCAAACGTCGGACAGCGGCCACCGGTTGAGACCGCTATTTCAAGATGGCCGCGCTTCAGGGTTGCAGGAAAAATACAGTCCCCCGCTGCCGGATTGTCGGCTGCGGCAACGAGCATTCCCCGCAGGTGCGCATCGGCGCACACCTGTTCATTCACCAAGGCATTATCGGTGGCTGCGATCACCAGAAACGCGCCGGCCAGGTCGGAAACCGTGTAATCTCCGACCCGTACCGTGAGTGCACCTGAATCATTCAGCGCAGTAATTTCGGGACAGACCGTTGTGCCCACCACTCTGACGGAAGCACCTGCAGCCAGCAGGGCGCGGAGTTTGCGCAGGGCAACAGTCCCGCCGCCGATGACAACCGCCAGCTTGCCGTGCATTCGTATGTTCAGCGCCAGCGTGGACATACTCCGTCCCTCCGTGAACCGCCACTATACTCCCCTCCTGCTCTCTTTTCAATGATATGTACCATTCCGAGTTTGCTCTTGATTTTTTCACTGTCTGGTATATCATCCGTAAGCAGTTATTATGCACTCAAAGGAGATCTACCGATGGCCAGTGAAAACGTTCACGCATTCACCGATGCGAATTTCGACCGGGATGTGTTACAGTCCGACGTACCGGTTCTTGTCGATTTTTGGGCTACGTGGTGTGCCCCTTGTAAGGCAATTGCACCTCTTGTCGATACCATCGCCGATGAATATGCCGGAAAAGTCAAAGTCGGCAAGGTAAATGTCGATGAAAACCAGGCCACTCCCGGCAAATTCGGGGTGCGTGGCATCCCTACGATCATTTTGTTCAAGAATGGCGCAGTGCTCGATCAGGTTGTCGGAGCGGTACCGAAATCACAGCTTGACGCGCTGATCGCCAAAGCTCTCCAAGGATAATGAACCATCTTCCGCTCCTCGCCCCGAAGAAAGGGGATACGTGCGCTAACGGAGTTAATTCCGGCAAACTAACGCCGAAATCAACTTTTAACGTGCTAATCAGAATCCTGCTGGTCACAATAGCCGCATCATTCCTGACCGCACCCGGTCCGGTTGATGCGGCTCCCCGGCGGGGGCAGTCGGCACCGAACTTCAAGGTCACCTCCACGGCAGGCCAGACAATATCTCAGGAAAATTATCGCGGTCATGTGCTGATACTGGATTTTTTTGCCACCTGGTGCCAGCCGTGCCGCAAGTCGATACCGCATCTGGTGGAGATGAACCGCAAGTATGGCAAGCAGGGGCTTCAGATACTCGGCTTGAGTATGGATGAGGATGGGGAACGAGCCATCAAGACATTTGCCGATGAGTTCGGGG
>JBAQPK010000303.1:0-8269 GCA_049305715.1 Desulfuromonadaceae bacterium
GGTTAACACCATGCAAAAAGTCGAACAAGGGGATTTTGCGGTTCGGATAGCGTATGAGGGAAAAGACGAGATCGGCCGGCTGATCGAGAGCTTCAATTCCATGGTCGATCGGCTTGATGTTACGCAAAAAGAGCTGGAGCAGCTGCATTTTCAGCAACTGGAACGGGCTGACCGTTTGGCGTCTATCGGTGAAATGGCGGCCGGCATAGCCCATGAAATCAAAAACCCGCTCGCCGGAATATCGGCGGCAGTCACGATCATAAAAGACGACATGGCGGCGGATGACCCTCGGGGAGAAATTCTGGGTGAGGTTGTCGATCAGGTCAAGCGACTTGACAAGACTGTCAACGACCTGCTTTTCTTCGGAAAGCCTTCACTCCCGGAACTTACTAGTGTAGACATAAATACAATACTGACAACAACACTCAAGTTTGCTTCGCAGCATCGCGGCGGGGGCAATATTGAAAGGCGTATCGAGCTGCAGCCCGATCTGCCGCCGGTGTATGCCGATGACAAGCAGATGCAACAGGTTTTCCTGAATATCGTATTGAATGCATGTCAAGCGATGGTGTCAGGCGGTGTTCTGGGCATAACATCGTCACTGGTCGTCCGGGACGATGTCGAATATGTGCGGGTGGATATTTCCGATACCGGATCAGGCATACCTCCCCAGATTCTTGAAAAGATCTTTACGCCATTCTACACAACGAAGGCACAGGGAACCGGTCTGGGGCTGCCGATCTGCAGTAAACTGTTGAAACTGCATAAGGGCGATATTCGAGTAACCAGTGATAATACGGCGGGTACGATCTTTACGGTCGAACTTCCAGCGTATCATCCTGGATTCAGTGATGTGAGTGAGGTAACAGCATGAAACGAAATAAACTGTTGGTCGTTGATGACGAACATCTTATCCGCTGGTCGCTTGAACAGAACCTTAAGAAACAGGGGTATGAAGTGGTCACGGCGGGAAGCGGGGAAGACGCGTTACGGCTTGTGCGTGAGGAACAGCCGGATCTGGTCCTGCTTGATATCCAATTGCCAGGCATCAGCGGTATCGATGTACTGGAAAAAATTAAAGATCATGACGATGGTATCATTGTCATCATGGTTACGGCCAACAGCGGCCTCGAACATGCAGTCAATGCGATGCGGCTCGGTGCGTATGACTATGTCAGCAAACCGTTCAATCTGGACGAGCTATCGATTGTAGTAAAAAAAGCCCTGGAAACTTCAGATCTTAAACAGGAAGTTGTCCGGCTGCGTACGGAAACAAAGAAGGACGGGCCGCCGAATATCATTGGTGACAGCAAGCAGGTCAAGTACCTGATGGAGGTGCTTGAAAAAGTTGCCCGCAGTGAAGCATCCACGGTTCTTGTGCAGGGTGAATCGGGCACCGGTAAGGAGCTGGTGGCCAAGTGGATACACTATAGCTCGAATCGCGCCGAAAAACCCTTTATTGCGATTAACTGTGCCGCCGTTCCCGCCACCTTGCTGGAAAGCGAGCTGTTCGGGCACGAAAAAGGCGCCTTTACGGACGCCAAGGCCACCAAAAAAGGATTGTTTGAACTGGCTGACGGGGGGACGGTATTCCTGGATGAGATAGGGGATATGGAGATGGGAATGCAGGCCAAGCTGCTCCGTTTCCTCGAAGACCGCTCGTTCCGCCGCATCGGCGGCAGCCGTGTTTTTACCGTGGACGTCAGAATTATTTCGGCGACCAACAAGGATCTGCAAAACTCCATAGAGGAAAAAACATTCCGCAATGACCTGTATTACCGGTTGCAGGTAATCCCGATCTTCCTGCCGTCACTGCGCGAGCGTAAGGAAGATATTATTCCTCTGGCGACCCATTTCATCAGCTTGTACAACAAGGATTTCAACAAGAAGGTCCAGGGCATCGCCAGTATGGCGGAGCGGGTTATGACCAGCTACAGCTGGCCCGGCAATATACGCGAGCTGAAAAACGTCATCGAGCGGGCAATAATACTCGGTAATGACGAGACTCTGCTGCTTGAACATCTGCCGTTGGAAATAGTAGCCAAGGCATCGCCGCAGAACGGCGCTCCGTCGTCGTCATTTCTTCTCCCGCCGGAAGGGATAGATATTGAAGAGGTCGAAAAAGAACTCATCAGGCAGGCGCTTGAAATAACGGAGTGGAATCAGTCGAAAGCGGCAAAAAAGCTTAATCTGGGTATCGATGCATTTCGCTACAGGATGAAAAAATTTGGGTATCTGAAGTAAATCCACTGGTGGCATATATATTGCAATTTATCTGATGGAACATCAGCGTATGGATAATTGCATGTATATTCAGAATACCCAAATCTCCACAATAACGGAGGCATAGAGATGCTTGGACGTGCGAAAAAACAGGCCGCATTAATGATTATGACACTGCTGGTAACAGTCATTTTACTGCCATTGGTTTCTATTGCCGCCACTTCACCGATAGTCACCGTTTTGAGTCCATTGACCCAGGGGGTGAGTGCCCCGGTAAGAATTGCGCTTGACGCAGCGGGAAATATCTTTGTCGCCGATCAGGGAGTCGGTGGTGTTGTAAAATTCAATGCATACGGCGTTAAGCAGATGACAATCAGCACCGTTGACGCTCCGAACGGTCTTGCCTTCGCACAGGATGGATCGCTGCTGGTCAGTCAGGCATCTTCAGTAGTCCGCTATGACGCGGTAACCGGGCAGGAAATCGGGCGTTTGACTGGTGGGCAGTTTCAGGTTCCTGTCGGCATCGCGGTGGATGATGTGACCGGTTATATTTATGTTGCCGACAGTCGTGCAAATCAGGTGGAGATGTATTCAGCATCCGGTCAATACGTGAAAGCATTTGCCCAGGGTATCACCGCCGATGAAACTGGTGCTACCGTGTATAATCCGCTTGGCAAGCTTTCAAGGCCGATGGGGATTTCTTTTGAAAAAGTTTCCCGTCAGCTCGCAGTGGCAGACACGATGAGCAGGAGGGTGCAGTTTTTTGATGTAGAAGGTAATTTTGTCAAAAGCATCGGGCTTGAGATAGCCGGCGGAACAACATCATATGCGACGACACTCGGTCCGATGCAGTTCTCCGCACCGGTTGCCATTGCTTTTGAGTACAGCAAAAATCAGGTGCCGGTTGTTCTTGCCAGAATATATGTAGTTGATAGAGCCCGGAACAATGTTGAGGTCGTCGATCCAGATACCGGTCTGGCTCTGAATGTTTCCGGCGCCACAAATAACTACATCGGCTCGTCAGGAGTTGTAAACGGCAAGCTGCTGTCCCCTCTCGACGCCGTGTTTGATGCGGCAAACAACCGGCTGTTGGTTGTAAACGGTTCCGGTAATATCACGATCTACGGTATCGACGGCGGCAGTAATCCGGTTAACACTGCTCCGCCCGCACTCGCGATTGACCCGGTTCCAGCAACGGTGACGGTTTCCTCCGTTACCATCAGCGGTACGGTGGATGCGGGCGCTTCGGTATCCGTGTCAGCCGGCAGCGCCGCTCTGGCAGGCCCTGTTGTCTATACATCCGCTACTGCCTGGAAATGTGACGTAACCGGTCTGGTTGTCGGAAATAACACGATTTCTGTCACAGCCAGTGACGCTGCCGGCAACGCGACTCCGGTTCAATCGGTAAATGTAACCTATCTGGTGCCGGCTCCGGCGTTAAGCATATCGTCTGCCGTACCAGGACTGACTAATGTCGCAACCCTGGTCGTCACCGGGACGGTTGATGCCGGTGCAACGGTAACGGTGACAAACACGAACACAGCCATTAACGGTGCTGCAACAGTCGTAGACACCAGTTGGTCATACACGGTAGCTCTTGCAGAGGGGATAAACAGCATCAGCGTTTCTGCACAGAAACCGTTGAGCAGCGTGGCAAAAACCTCAGTAAATGTAACCCTTGATACAGCCGCACCTCTGCTGGTGGTGTCAGCGCTTTCAGATGGCAGTTACGCAAGCAGCCAGATTCAAAACATAACCGGTAATGTTTCAGACACCAGCGCGGTTACCGTTCTGATAAACGATATCCAGGCGACCCTTGTGAATGGCACGTTCAGTGTTCCGGTCACTCTCGTTAATGGTTCCAATGTGATTGCGGTCACAGCCAGCGATGCGGCCGGAAACGTCTCCCGGGACAGCAGGGTCATCTATTATGATGTCACCAGTCCCGTCATTAACATAGTTTCTCCGATGGACAACTCATTTACAAACAACATCAATCTGCAGATCAGCGGCAGTATCGACGAGACGCCAAAAACCATCACTGTAGCCGGCGTGCCCGCTGTTGTTGACAACGATACCAATACATGGACCGCCAACATCGACCTGGTCGCCGGACTCAATACCATCGAAATCGTAGCAACCGACCTTGCAGGCAACACGTCATCGATGAAGCGCTCGGTTGTGCTTGACACGTTCAAGCCGGTACTGGCTATTTCATACCCGGTTCAGGATATTGCACTAAACCGGCCCAGTGTGGACATAGTCGGTACCGTTAATGACAACAGTACGATAACGCTCACCTATTCATTAAATGATACGATCACTCCCGTGCCGGTTGACGCCGGAAATTTTGCCTTCAATGTTACCTTTACAAAAGAAGGAGTTTACCCTGTGATTATAACCGCGACCGACCTTGCCGGGAACTCCACGACGGCCATCCGCAGCGTGATTTATGACATCACGCCGCCGGTCCTTACATTGGATACGGTGAAGTGGCAGGCGCAATCGCTCGGAGGAAAACTCAGTGGTACCGTTGAGCCGGGTTCCACGGTGACCGTTAACGAGGGCAGCACTGCTATCGGCAGGGTGTCTGTTGATGGTAACAAATGGAGTGCCGATCTGAGCGGCATCAGCTATAGCCAGTCAAAACTTAGTGTTGCCGCCGTCGATGCCGCGGGAAACAGCACATCCATAATGATCAAAGCAAAGTAATTGATACAGGTGAGGTAGGAATCTACATTTCATCCATGAGGACTCTAGCATGAAAAAAACATTTCAAAAAACGATTGTACTGATGTCGCTTGTCGCTGGAGTTCTGGTGACTTCACTTGCCATGGCGGGTGTCGGCAACGTATCAAATACCAAGCATAATTTTAAAGTGGGCGGTGGTTCACAGGTTTATACTGCTCAGGCTGGCTCTGGAGCCGATCAGGTCTGTGTGTTCTGTCATACCCCGCACAATGCGGGCTCGACACAGTTGTTATGGAATAAGGCCAATAATTCAACACCGACCTTCAGGCTCTATACATCATCCAAATCGCTTACAACCGCAACAAGAAGTTCAGTGCTGGATCCCGACTCGCCTTCTCTGCTCTGTCTTGGCTGCCACGACGGCAAGACCGCCATGAACATTCTGCACAGTTCAAGTGTCGGCGTCGATGCCGCGGCGTATGCAACAGGTTACCCGGCAGGATCCAAGTTGATTCCGACGAGTAATTATGGAACTACTCCGCTGGTAATGCCCGGTGGGCAATGGAATCCACTTACAGAAGCATACGATCCGTCCATGAACCTGGGGGCGTCGGGAGGGGATACAAGCGGCACTAACCTGACTGATGATCATCCAATCGGTTTCAGTTACTCCAGTGCGTATTCTCAAGAGACTAACGGCGGTCTGTTTAATAACGTGGGCATGGATTCCAAGATTCGTTTTTTCGGCCCCAACAAAAAAGTTGAATGCTCAACGTGCCACGATCCACACGTTGACACGACTGCCAACCCTGATTTAAAGCCGTTTCTTGTAAAAAGTAATGTTGGCAGCGGGTTGTGTCTTACCTGCCACAATAAATAATTAATTATATTCACTTTTCATCTGTTGATAGGAGTATGTCATGATCAAACAAGCAGTTAAGCTATTTCTGGTTGCAGTGTTAATGCTCATGCCATGCAATGCTTTTGCGCTCCCCGGGGCTCATGACCGGACTAGTGGTCGAGGTTATGACTGTAACTCTTGTCATGTGTACCCTAAAACAGTTGGCAAGAATGATGCGACTTTCGGCGACAATCTTTGTTTTACGTGTCATATGGATGGCGGCCAGACAAACAAATTGTTTTTACAAAACGATTTTTCCAATCCTTATAAGAATACAACGGTGTCCCAGTCGAATCCGAAAGGAACCTCCCATAAATGGTTTGGATCCGATACCGTTCCCGCGGCCGGCGCGCTGCCTCCCATTGATACACGTTCAACCGGCTTGAATAAGACCGGCTTTGCCGGGTATCTCTCTTGCGCCAGATGCCACTCTGTGCACGGCACTTCCGGTGATGATTCCTTGAATGCTCCTTATCTTCGTATGCAGAATGATCAGGACCAGATGTGCCGAAACTGCCACCGTACCCGCGATGTCATAAGCCATACCGCAGGTTCACATCCTGTTAACATCTCGTATTCATCATCCGCATCCGCCAAGGCAAAGATTGCCGACGGCTCACTGCTCGCCACACCGGTGCAAACTCCAACGGCCATTCCCGGCAAGTACAGTCAGGCCAAGCTGGTAAACGGCATGGTCCTCTGCTCCACCTGCCACGGCACACATGGCACCGATTCGCGCAGCTCGACATTCGACATCGTGACCAGCATCACCTTCCGTCCGCTTTCAGCCTCCAAGGGGTACCTGCTGAGGGTTGATGCCTATGGCAAAACAGTCAATGACGTTAATATATGTACCAATTGCCATGCCAAAAAGAAAAATCATAACCTTGGTGGCAAGAACGGCACGAAACCTGCCCAGTGTAACGACTGCCATTCCGGCCATGTAGAATATGACCCGGCTGCTGTCGGCGATGAATTGCTCAAAAATAATAATCTTATTCGTCGTTATCTTCAGTACTCATCGGTTGGTCGTAAGAGTAAACGGATATTTTATCGTTACACCGGTGCAACGACAAAGGAATTCACAAATGCGTCCGGCAAAGGCGTCTGCCAGGGATGCCACTATCTTCCGAACTCCGGTGCCGATGACCACTTTACGCCTGGGGGCACATTCCCTAACATTCCCTCTCCGGACAGGCTGGATTGTAAAACGTGCCACAGTCATACCCAAACATCCGGATCCTTCAGTTATGGCGCAAGCAGCAACTGTCTCAGTGCCTGCCATGGGTGGCCGCCGGTTAACAACAACACCACCGGTGTCGGCAGCAGGACAGCCGGATATGTAGGTTATGACGAATCAACAACACCTCATGGGAGTCACGCAGTGGGTGGCGCCACCTATTACAACTTCGTCTGTGAACAGTGCCACAAAGGGGCTACGATGCCCCAGACACCATCTACCACCCAGAGCTATTATCGAGAAGTATTTATAAATACAACCGGTGCTGGAATCTATTCGGGGATACGTACTACTCCTACGTACTCGGCCACCCTCAATCTTACACCATCGCCCTGCAACAACGTTTACTGTCACAGCCGCGGCAACAGCGGTACTTTGCTATGGAAAACCGGACAGAACAATATTACATGGGGTGAAGGCAAGAAAGATTCCATCATCGGTTTAGCTGGTGCCACCCGTTGTAATACCTGCCATGATACGGCGATGGCTACCGGATCCCACACCAAGCACCTGGTTGTGGGCTTTGGTTATGGTTGTGTAATGTGTCATGCCACAACGGTCTCTGACAACACCACTCTGAGAGATGCGGCCAAGCAGCAGGTCGGCTCGCATGTCAACGGCGTCAGGAATGTCGAATTCAATGATGTTTCACCTGCGGTCGGAACAACCTGCGCAACCATCGCCTGCCACAGTAATGGCAAGGGTGCGGCTCCGGTACAGCTTCCTGTCTGGGGGACGGCAACAACCGGAGCATGCGGTGATTGTCATCAAACCAAGCAGTTCGGAAACATTTCGTCAGCAGCCCACAATGTCTCAGCTCACTTAAGTACCGCTCTTGATGATCAATGCGTAAGATGTCACACCTACAATGGCGAAACAGCGGCTCCCCATGTAAATGGAACGATTAATGTTAATTATTCCGGCGCCGGTAGTTGCGCGGTTAATGCGTGCCACGGCACGATAACCGCTCCAACCTGGACCGCTTCGTATACCGGCAAGGATGTATGCACGAAATGTCATGGCACGCTTTCCACAACTGCTGAATTAACCGCTAACCGTTATAGGATGGCTCCATCACTCCCCGCGGGAACCGACACCGGTAATGTCAGTGCCAACCCGAAGACCGGTGCACACCAGACTCACCTTCGTTACACGAACAATTTCAGTAACTACAGTACTGTCGATTATCGCTGCCGCTCCTGCCACGGCATCAC
>JBAQPK010000304.1:0-7816 GCA_049305715.1 Desulfuromonadaceae bacterium
GTTCCAGGTGGAGCATACCATCGAACTGCTGCAGGAAGGGGCCACGGTGCCCTTCATCGCCCGCTACCGCAAGGAGCATACCGGTGAATTGGACGAGGTGCAGATCCGTGACGTCGAGGAGCAGTTCGCCTACTTCTGCGAGCTGGAGGAGCGCAGGATCACGGTGCTCAAATCCATCGAGGAACAGGGGAAGCTGACCCCGGAGCTGCGGGAGAGAATCGAAGCCTCGCGCCAGAAAACCGAGATTGAAGACCTGTATCTGCCGTACAAGCCGAAGCGGCGCACGAAGGCGACGATTGCCCGGGAACGGGGACTGGAGCCGCTGGCCGATATCATCGCCGCCCAGGAGGTGACTGCCGGCACTCCCGAGGATGCGGCACTCCCCTTCGTCAATCCCGAAAAAGAGATTCCCGCTGCGGCATCAGCCCTGGATGGCGCCGGACATATCCTGGCCGAACGCCTTTCCGACGACGCCGATGCCCGCGCCGCCGTGCGGCGGCTGACGAAAGAGCGGGGGGTGATGACCTCGCGGGTGGCGGCCGACTACAGGGAGCAGGTCACCAAGTTCGAGATGTATTATGATTATCAGGAGCCGCTCAAGGCGGTTCCTTCGCACCGGATGCTGGCGATGCGGCGGGGGGAGAAGGAGGAGGTTCTCTACCTCTCGATCAGCGCGCCGGTCGAGCAGATTCTGGCCGGGTTGAAGTCGCGCCTGATCCTGCGGGGGAGCGTCTTCACCCCGCTGCTGGAGAAGGTGGCGGAGGATGCCTACAAGCGGCTGATCGCCCCCTCCATCGAGGTTGAGCTGCGCCTGGAAAGCAAGGAAAGCGCCGACGAAGCGGCAATCCTGGTATTTGCACGGAATCTGCGGGAGCTGCTGCTGGCGCCGCCGGCCGGGGGGAAGCGGGTGCTGGGGATCGACCCCGGCTTTCGCACCGGCTCCAAGCTGGCGGCGGTCGATGAGACCGGGCGCTTCCTGGAGCATGTCACGGTCTACCCCCACATCGGTGAAGGGCGGATTCCCCAGGCCCGCCAGGATCTGCTCCGGATCGTCGAAAGCCATGGTGTCGAGATGGTCGCGGTCGGCAACGGCACCGCCGGGCGCGAGATGGAGATTTTTGTCAAGGAAACCCTGGCCGGCGTCGGGAAACAGCTCCCGGTCGTGTCGGTCAGCGAGGCGGGGGCCAGCATCTATTCGGCCTCGGAGATCGCCCGCGAGGAGTTTCCCGAGCTGGACCTGACGGTGCGGGGAGCGATCTCCATCGCCAGGAGGCTTCAGGATCCGCTGGGGGAGCTGGTCAAGGTCGATCCGAAGAGTATCGGCGTCGGCCAGTATCAGCACGATGTCAATCAGGCCATGCTGAAGAAGTCACTGGATGGTGTGGTGGAATCGTGCGTCAACTATGTGGGGGCCGATACTAATACCGCGTCCTGGGCGCTGCTGGCCTACGTTTCCGGCGTCGGGCCGTCGCTGGCCAAGGCGATTACCCGCTACCGCGACGAGAACGGCTCCTTCCTCTCCCGCACGGCGCTTCTCAAGGTGCCGCGCTTCGGGGCGAAGGCTTTCGAGCAGGCGGCCGGATTCCTCCGTATCCGGGGTGGGGCGCATCCGCTGGATAACAGTGCCGTTCATCCCGAGCGCTACAAGCTGGTCGCGGCGATGGCCGCCGATCTGGGCGTGTCTCTCGCGGGGCTGACCGCGGACCCGGCCTTGGCGGAGAAAATCGACCTGAAACGGTATGTCTCGGAGAGCGTCGGCCTGCCGACTCTCTCCGATATCATCGAAGAGCTGAAAAAACCGGGGCGTGACCCGCGCAGCCAGTTTCAGACCGCATCCTTCCGGGATGATATCCGCGAGATCGGCGATCTGCGGGAAGGCATGATCCTGCAGGGGGCCGTGACCAACGTTACCGCGTTCGGCGCCTTCGTCGATATCGGCGTTCACCAGGACGGCCTGGTGCATATCAGCCACCTGGCGGGCCGCTATGTCAAGGACCCGAACGACGCGGTCAAGGCGGGGCAGGTGGTAAAGGTCAAGGTGCTGTCCGCCGATCCGCAGCGCAAGCGGATTTCGCTGTCGATCAAGGAGGCGGAGCAGGGCGAAAGGCGGTGAGCAGACTCATGCGCCGGCAGAAGGTAAAAATAAAATTGCAGCCAGGAGTATGCGGTAATGGAAGAAAAACAAGGTTACAATAAACTGAGGAGGCCGGCGGCGGATTCGCCCGCCGACAGAGCGGCGGCCCGCAATGTGAGCAAAGAGGCTCCGGTCATGGAGGAGGATGCTTCTCCGCAGATCGCGCGGGAGAACATCGTCAAGGAGATGATGAGAATCTTCGACGGTTTGCTGGGGTGTACGTCGAAGCGTACCGGGGTGAATCTCGCCCTTATTAAGAGCGCGATGAAAACCGAAAAGGCAAAGCCGGAAAGCGGGGTCCAGCGCAAGCTGGAAAAGGAGATCTACCGCCTGATCAAGGGGCTGGTCGAGCTGGACTCGCCCAACACCGGCTTCGCCGTCAATGTGCTCTTCAACAACTGCACCTATTATTACGACAGGGCCAATGTGCCGCTCTCGTTCGGAATCTTTCTCACCTCACTGGTCGAATTTCTGGAAGGGCATGACTGTCTGGGCATCTGCCCCGAAGAGATGGTAAAGCTGAGAACGCTCCTCGCCAGGGGATAACCTGAGAACAGTCCCCCGCAGGAAGTGCTGTACACACCTCACGATGCGTGCATCCCGCTCTTTTTCGATTGTTTCAGGTGGGCCAGAAAGACGGCATGGCGGAGGCCGCCCCGTCCGGGGCGGTCGGTCGTCACCGTGAAGCCGGCACTCCGTAGGCGTTTATCGAATCCCTCGTCATAATTTTCTCCCCAGACCGCCACGGCTCCGCACGGCTTGAGCGCGGCCCGCATATTATCGATCGCCCGGCTGCCGTAGAGCGGGTCATCGCTGTGGTGGGTTTTGGCATGCGGCCCCCGGTACAGGTCGAGGACGATGGCGTCGAAGCGCGAATCACCTCCGTCCACGGCGCTCCGGCGGATTCTGCGGGCAACGTCGCCGATCTCCACGGTTACCCGCGGATCGTCCACGGCGGCGTCCGTGAGGGGCGCCAGCGGTCCCCTGCACCATTCGACCACGGTCCGGTTCAGTTCGGCCACGACGACCCGGGCGGTCGGGGGAAGGGTGTCAAGCACCGCCTTCAGCGTAAACCCCATCCCCAGACCACCCACCAGTACCCGCGGGCTTGCGGACTCCTTCAGGTGACCGCAGCCGAGTTCGCCGAGCACGGTCTCGGAACGGTTTGACAGGCTGTTCATCAGGACCTGGGAGCCGATCATGATCAGAAAGTCCCGCTCCCCTCGCTGACGCAGTTCGAGGATCCCTTCGTCGGTGGAGATGCTGTCGATTGTTTTCCAGGGCTGTGCCATGTTTCAGTGCCTCGTATGCTGCCGATGGTTTTTCCGGTCCGGGCCGACCGGCGGTAATGAGTATAAACTCTGCAAAAATTGACTCAGATCATAATCCCGGAGCGCGTTATCGATTACACTCCGCACTGTATCATAAAAACAGCTGCAGTACGACAGGAGGAATGGATTATGTGTGAGTGCGGATCGTCCCGGACACCGGGAGCAGGGCCTTTTGCTTCCGGCAGGGAGCTGGTGGAGTTCGTTCTGAATGCCCATGGCGGGTCGGTGGCGGCTTCGGCACTCCCCGAGGCTCTGGAACACGATTGCCAGGGGTGCGGAAAACCGTTTGTGCATGAGACCTTCGTGCAGAGCTGTCCTGCCTGCGGCGGCGTCCATGCGGTCTCTCCGCCGCGCGCGGCCGACCCGGCGGCCATTCAATTCGCGGGGAGCGACTTCGTCCTTCCGGCGCCGGCCTGAAGCCATCGCAGTGAACGGGGGGCGCGGAGCCTCCCGTTTCATCGGTCGGAAGCAGAAACAGTCCTGATCAGGGGGATGAGAGCGGGATCAAGGGACTCCATGCGCTCCTGGCCAAGCTCCTCCAGTGCACTCCGCATCCTGTCCGAATCGGCAATGAGGGCCGCCACATCCACCCACTGGCACCGGTCGGCTACGGAGCGCAGGTGGCCGGCTCCCCCCTTCAGCAGGCTGACCGCGCCGCCGAAGTTCCCGTTCCGCCAATGGTGCAGCGCCACCGCAATCTGGATCACCCCCTGGTAAAAATCACGGGTTTCCCCCACCGCTCCAATCCAGAGATCTTCCACGGTTTCGTGGCATTCGAACCAGTCGCCGCGGTTGAACTCCCGTATTCCCTGAAGCAGCTGTCCCGGGGGGGGATCGGTGCACTCTCTCTTCATCGGGTATCCATCTATAATCACCTCGAACATCGGTGAAACCGGTTTTTTCGCAGCGGCCGGATAATAGAAAAAGCCGCATCTTCCTGAGCATTCTCCCCACCATAGCACATTTCTTGACATCTTCGCCACAAGGCTGTTTACTTGAGGGGAGGAGTTTCCGGATATCAGCTGTTTTGTTGATTCTGCCTGCCGAACCGATTGCCGGGAGGAACCGTTATGTCACCCATACCTGCCTATACCCCACCCGATTTTTCACGGCCCGACCTGCTGTCCGCTCCGGCGGCGCGCTTCGAGGCGGCGTCCGCCGACGGTGTCGTCCCCGACGGCTTTCATGCCACGTCGAACCATCCGGAATACGTTCATCTGGGTGGGGGAGAATGGGCGCTGGCCCGGGAAAGCCGCATGGATGCGGCCATGATCCTGCGGGGGCGGACCCTGGAGGTCGTCGAGCCGCGACTGGTCGGAAAGGGTGACCTGGTGCTGCTCGGCAGAAGCGAGAACGGTCAGGAGGGGATCTATATCCATACGACCGGATTCGGGGAGCCCGATGAGGACGCCGGCAAGTTCGCCTTCCGTACCCGCGGAACCCGGGAGACGCCGTTCTCCCGCTCATACGATGAGCTGTACAGCATCCTGCGCCATGACCGCCGGCACGGCTACATAGTCTGGGTGCTCGGTCCGGCCGTGGCCTTCGACAGGGACAGCCGCGATGCCATGGCATATATGGTCGAACAGGGGTACTGCCACGCCCTGCTGGCCGGCAACGCCCTGGCCACCCATGATCTGGAGGCGGCCCGTTTCCGCACCGGGCTGGGGCAGGATATCTACACCCAGGCCATTCAGCCGGGCGGCCACTATAACCACCTGGACATACTCAATCAGGTGCGGCGTCACGGCTCCATTCCGCTGGCCATCCGGGAGATGGGGCTGGCCGACGGCATCATCGCGGCCTGTGAACGCCATCGGGTGCCCTATCTGCTGGCCGGTTCGATCCGTGACGACGGACCGCTCCCCGGTGTCATCGCCGATGCGTACCAGGCACAGGATGCCATGCGGTCCCATGCCCGTCGGGCAACCACGGTGATCGCCCTGGCGACCCAGCTCCATACAATCGCCTTCGGCAACATGCTGCCCGGTTACCAGGTCACCCCGGAAGAGGGGGTGCGCCCGGTGTATTTCTATGTTGTGGACATGACGGAATTCAGCGTCGATAAGCTGGCCAACCGCGGTTCGGCGCAGGCGGTGCCGATCCTGACCAATGCGCAGGATTTCATGGTCAACCTGCGGCACAATCTGGAGTAAACCGGAAGCGCACCGACCGGAGGGGATGCGATATGAACAGGGCTATTCGAATCATCGGCGTGCCGATTGACCTGGGGCAGAACAAGCGGGGCGTGGATATGGGGCCTGCGGCCCTGCGCTATGCCGGCCTGGCCGCGCATCTCACCGGACTCGGCTACGAGGTGCACGACAGCGGCAATATCGAGGTGCCGATCCGGGGAACCGTTTCGAATGAGGAGGAACAGCACTATCTTCCCTCCATCCGGGCGGCCTGCCATGACGTGTATGGGGCCGCGCGGCTGGCGGTGGAACAGGGGGAGATACCGCTCTTCATCGGAGGCGATCACACACTGGCCATCGGTTCCATCGGCGGAGTAACCCATGGGGAACCGGCCGGGCTGATCTGGATCGACGCCCATGGCGACTTCAATACCCCGCAGACGACGCTCACCGGCAATATTCACGGCATGACGCTGGCGGTGCTGATGGGGGACGGGTACCCGGGATTGGTCGATGTCGGCCGTCCCGGCCCGAAACTGGCGGCGGAGGATGTCGTGATGATCGGTATCCGGGATCTTGACCCGGGGGAGCGGGATCGCCTGCAGGAAAGCGGCATCACGGTTTATACGATGCGCGATATCGACGAACGCGGCATGGGCGTGATTACCCGTGAGGCGCTGGAGCGGCTCGAACACCGTGAACGGCTGCACGTAAGCCTCGACATGGATGCCATTGACCCCCAGATCGGACCAGGGGTCGGCACGGTCTCTCCCGGCGGCATCACCTACCGGGAGGCCCAGCTGATGATGGAGATCATCGCCGATTCGCACCGCTGCTCCGCGCTGGATATCGTGGAGATCAACCCGATCCTCGACCACCATAACCAGACCGCGCGACTGGCGGTGGAGCTGACCGCCTCGCTGTTCGGAAAGAGGATCCTCTGACGTTTTATTGGAGGAGGGGGAGACTATGTCATCCTATACCGTAACCTGCGGCTCCTGCGGAACGGCGAACAGGATTCCGGCCGATAAGCAGGGAAAATCGGGGCGGTGCGGCACATGCCACGCCCCCCTGCAGCCGATGTATTATCAGCCCCGTCCGCTCGACGAGAAGAACTTCGACAACTTTATACGGGAATATGACGGCCCGGTCCTCGCCGAATTCTGGGCGCCATGGTGCCCCCACTGCACCTCATACGCGCCGGCGCTGCGGAGGGTGGCGGAACTGCTGGCGGGAAAAGCGGCCGTGGTTCAGGTCAACAGCCAGGAAAACTCGGCTCTTGCGGGGCGATTCGGCGTGAGCGGCATTCCGGTCGTGTTTCTGCTTCGCAACGGCAGGATCGTCGATCAGCTGGGGGGGGCTCAGACGGCGGAAGCTCTTCTTGCCTGGTTCAGGCGGCAGCATTGACCGGCCCCCGACTGCCCGGCACTCCCCTCATTCGGCGCAACAGGAGAGCAGGGTGATATCGCGGCTGAAACCCTGGGCGCAGAGTTTGAGTCCTTCACCGATTGACGGGTATACATGCATCGTCGTTGCGATGTCGGTCACCGTCGCCCGCATCTTCAGGGCCAGGGCCGCCTCGTTGATCATGTCCGCACCCCGGTGGCAGACCAGATGAACCCCCAGAAGCCGTCCGCTCTCCCGGTCGGCGATCATCTTGATCACGCCGTCCGTCATGCCGGTAACGTGCGCCTTCGGGATTGCTCCGGCCGGCATGGTGTTGACGACACAATCGAATCCCGCCTTCCGTGCGCTCTCCTCCGTGTGCCCCACCATGGCCACCTCCGGGTCGGTAAAAATCGCCATCGGCGCGGCCAGATAATCCATCTCACAACCGCACCCCTGGCGGAACATGTCGTCCACCGCGACAACACCCTCCCGGGCGCCGACCGTGGCGATCATCATCTTGCCGACCACATCGCCGGCTGCCCAGATGCCATCCGCCGAGCTGCGCATCTGCCGGTCAGTTATGATGAATCCCTTGCCGTCCAGCGCCACTCCCGTCGTGTCGAGCCCGATGCCCGCCGTCGCCGGGACGGTGCCGACCGCCAGGAGCAACGCCTCGCACGTGTATTTGTGGCGCTTTTCACCGACATCGGCATATACCACGTTCAGCCCGCCGAGCCGGTCCAGAGAGCAGAAGCGTACATTCGTGACGACCTTGATCCCCTCTTGTGCCAGAATCTCCTCCAGCGACCCGGAAAGCTCAGGTTCGA
>JBAQPK010000305.1:0-2117 GCA_049305715.1 Desulfuromonadaceae bacterium
GGAAGGACGGCTGCGCATCGGAGAAGCATCGATATTTGACCTGCATCAAGCAAATCAGGCGGGATCGGTGTACTGTAGGAACAGCACCATTCTGATTCAACCGGGAGCCGAAACATGATTACCACCAGCGAAAGCGCAGTGACCATCACGATTTGGGTATTGACGGCCGCCGGGGCTTTCTTTGGCACCCGCGCCGCCTGGAGGCGCAGAGTGCAGAAGCGGGCGGAAAAGCGGAAGGAAAACCCGACGACGACCTGATATCGGGTGAAAGCGGCTCGTTACCCCCCATAAAGGCGGCCACGACGCACCTCTCTCTATTCCGGCTTTTCCGCCTCTTCTGCGGCCCTTCCAGGCTGCTGTCCGTCACTATCCGGCGGTGGCGGTGGCTTGGCATCCCCTCCCCCATGCACGGGGCAGTATTCGTCCGGCTCGGTCCCGGCAATGTAGTACTCTTCCCGTTTTTTCGGACAGTTCTCAGTCGCCAGATAGCCGGTCGCCGGGTCTACAGTGACGGAAACGACCGCATCAGGCCGGGGGAAATCGGTGACCGGTTTCGCTGCCGCCGCCTTGCGCATGAACCGTTCCCAGACCGGGGCTGCAACAGCTCCGCCGGTAAAACCCTTCCCCCCCGGACGGGGCTTGTCGTATCCCACCCAGACACCGGTTATGATTTGCGGGGTATAGCCGACGAACCAGGCGTCCCGGCCATCATCGGTCGTGCCGGTCTTGCCGGCGGAGGGATGCGTCTGGCTGAATTTCCTGAGGCTTTTGGCGGTGCCATAGGTCATGACATCTTTCAGCATCTGGGTTGTGACGTACGCGACCTCGGGGGAAATGATCGGAACCATCACCGGGGGGTTCTCCGACCAAATACGACGTTTACTGTCGTACACACGGATAATGACCCTCGCCTCTGGCCGCACACCACCGGTGGCCAGAGGGGTGTAGGCCAGCACGAGGTTGCTCAGGCTGACGTCATCCGTTCCCAGCGCCAGGGAGAGGCCGCTTTCCCCCCGCTGCGGCAGCCCCATCTTTCCGGCAAATTCAACGAAATACGGGACCCCGACCGCCTCCAGCAGCTTTACCGCGATGACATTGTTGGAATAAGCCAGCGCCTGCCTGAGGGAAAGTTTCCCATACTGCTCCCGGCCATAGTTCAGCGGCTTCCAGACTTCACCATTCCCCCGGTTGTAGGCTGCCGGGGTGTCATCCCATATGCTGCCCGCCGTAAACCCTTTATCCAGGGCGGCGGCATAGATCAGCGGCTTGATGGCCGATCCGGGCTGACGCCGGGCCGCAAAGGCACGGTTATAGCCGCTCTGGGTAACATCGACTCCCCCCACGGCCGCCAGGACGTCGCCCGTTGAGGGGTCCAGGCAGACCAATGCACCCTGCAGCTCGGGGGAAATCCGCTTCACTTCTTCGCGCAGCGCCTGCTCGGCCTGTTTCTGCAGGTTCAGGTCCAGGGCGGCGGTCACTTCCAGCCCCCCCTGTTCGATGATCCCCGCTCCGTAGCGCTCGATCAGCTTGCTCCTGACATGGGCCAGATACTGCGGGGCCTGCCCCGCCTTGACGACCGACGGCGGATGGGCCCGCAGCTGCTGCCTCTGCCGGGGGGTGATCATGTTCAGGTCCACCATCCGCTTGAGGACCGTGTCCCGCCTCCCCGTGACGTAGGCAGCTTTTCCAAGAGGGTTGTAGCGGGATGGATTCTTCTGGACGCCGGCCAGCATGGCACACTCGGCATCAGTCAGCTCCTCCGGGTTCTTGTCAAAATAGAGCCGGGCGGCCTGGGCGATACCCCAGGCCCCGTTGCCGTAATATATTTCGTTGAAATACATCTCAAGGATCTGCTGCTTCGTGTATTTCTGTTCAAAATCCATGGCCATGCGGGCTTCATCAAACTTCCGCTCAAAGGTCTTCGCGCCGGTCAGATACCTGTTCTTGATCAGCTGCTGGGTGATGGTCGATCCCCCTTCGGCCAGCCGCCCCTTGACGACGTCCTTCACCAGGGCCCGGGCAATTCCGCGCACATCGATCCCGCCATGCTGGTAAAAGCGGGCGTCTTCAACGGCTACGACGCCCTTCTGCAGGAAAGCGGGGATGCGGTCAAGGGG
>JBAQPK010000306.1:0-3714 GCA_049305715.1 Desulfuromonadaceae bacterium
ACTACGTACAGAACAACATTATGTGTCAGCGCTGCAATTCTTGCCGCCACCCTTCTGCTCTCCGGCTGCGGCAATAAGAACTCTGCCGCCCCTCCTCCAGCCGGCCCGCCGGAAGTAGGAGTGGTGACCGTCCAGCCGCAGCGGGTGGCCCTGACCACCGAGCTTTCCGGGCGGACAACGCCGCTGCTGATTGCCGAGGTCCGCCCCCAGGTGGGCGGGATCATCCTGAAGCGGCTGTTCACGGAAGGTTCCGACGTAAAGGCCGGACAAGTCCTCTACCAGATCGATCCAGCGGCCTACCAGGCAGCCTTTGCGAGCGCCAGGGCTGCCCAGGCCAGGGCCGAAGCCAACCTGAATTCGGTGCGGCTCAAGGCGGAGCGCTATCGGGACCTGGTCGGCATTAAAGCGGTCAGCCAGCAGGATAACGATGACGCCCAGGCCATGTTCAAGCAGGCCGAGGCAGATGTGGCCTCCACCAAAGCGGCGGTTGAGACTGCCCGGATCAACCTGGCCTACACCAGAATCACGGCGCCGATTTCAGGCCGGATTGGCCGTTCCGCCGTAACCACCGGGGCGCTGGTGACCGAAAACCAGACGGCGGCGCTGGCAACGATTCAGCAGCTCGACTCAATGTATGTGGATGTGACCCAGTCAACGGCCGACCTGCTCAAGTTGAAGCAGAATCTTGCCAACGGCGTCTTGAAAAAGAGTACCTCAGCGCAGGTCAAACTGATCATGGAAGACGGCTCTCCCTATCCGCTGGCGGGAACGCTTAAATTCTCAGAGGTCACGGTGGATCAGGGCACCGGTTCCGTTACCCTGCGCGCGGTATTTCCCAATCCCAAACAGGCACTTCTCCCCGGCATGTTTGTCCGGGCTGTTCTGGTGGAAGGGGTAAATGATAATGCCATCCTTATCCCGCAACGCGGCGTGACCCGTAATCCAAAAGGCGATGCCATGGTCATGGTTGTTGGAGCCGAGGAGAAAGTGGAGTCCCGTCCGATCAAGGTGGTCAGGACAGTGGATGACAACTGGCTGGTCAGTGACGGGTTGAAAACGGGAGATCGTGTCATCCTGGAGGGGCTGCAAAAGGCACGGCCGGGAACACCGGTCAAAGTGGTTCCGTTTGGCAGCGCACCGGCAGCGGCACCCGCCGGCTCACCACAACCAGCAGCAGCCAAAAAATAAAGGAGCCGTTCCATGCCTAAATTTTTCATCAATCGCCCGATTTTTGCCTGGGTGATCGCCATCATGGTCATGCTGGCGGGTCTTCTGTCCATCAAGACATTGCCTGTCTCCCAGTATCCGCCGATTGCACCGCCACAGATCACCATCAATGCCATGTATCCGGGAGCATCCGCCCAGACCGTGCAGGATACGGTTACCCAGGTCGTGGAACAGAAACTGAACGGCATCGACAACCTCATTTACATGTCCTCCACCAGTGATTCAGCGGGGGCAATCGCCATCAACCTGACCTTCAAGGCCGGCACCGATCCGAACATCGCCCAGGTGCAGGTGCAGAACAAGCTGCAGCTGGCCACGCCGCTTCTCCCCCAGATCGTCCAGCGATCGGGAATCCAGGTGGTCAAGTCCACCAGGAACTTTTTGCTGATCATCGGCCTTATCTCTGAAGACAACTCCATGACCCGCTATCAGCTGACCGATTATGCGGTATCAAACGTCCAGGAAATTGTCAGCCGGGTCGAAGGGGTGGGCGAACTGCAGATGTTCGGTTCCCAGAATGCCATGCGGATCTGGCTGAACCCGTCCAAACTGAACAACTACCGCTTGACGACCAATGATGTGACTGCCGCGCTGCAGGCGCAAAACGCCCAGGTTTCCGCCGGACAGTTCGGCGGTTCCCCCGCGGCGCCGGGGCAGCAGTTGAACGCCACCATCACCGCACGGACCCTGCTCCAGACCACGGAGCAGTTTGATGCCATCATTCTGCGCACCAACAGCGACGGCTCCACCGTGAGGCTGAAGGATGTGGCCGAATGTAAAATCGGCACGGAAAACTACGACGTAGAGGCCCGCTACAAGGGTAAGCCGCTGGGTGGCATGGCAATCCGCCTGGCAGCCGGCGCCAATGCCCTTGATACCGCCAACCGTGTCAAGGCCAAGATGGTGGAATTGTCCAGATTTTTCCCGGCCGGCATGAAGGTGGTCTATCCCTACGACACCACCCCATTCGTCAAGATATCCATCGAAGAGGTGGTAAAGACCCTGATCGAGGCGGTTTTCCTTGTCTTTGTCATCATGTTCCTCTTCCTGCAGAACATCCGTGCCACCCTGATCCCCACCATAGCCGTACCGGTGGTACTGCTCGGCACCATGGGCGTGCTGTCGGCAGCCGGGTTCTCCATCAACACCCTCACCATGTTCGCCCTGGTCATTGTCATCGGCCTGCTGGTTGACGACGCCATCGTCGTCGTGGAGAACGTGGAACGAATCATGAGTGAGGAAGGTCTGCCCCCCAAGGAAGCAACCATCAAATCCATGGGGCAGATCACCAGCGCCCTCTGGGGCATCGCCACGGTGCTGACGGCAGTCTTCCTGCCGATGGCCTTTTTCGGCGGATCAACCGGTGTCATCTACCGGCAGTTTTCCATAACCATCATCTCCGCCATGATCCTCTCGGTACTGGTGGCCATGACCCTGACACCGGCCCTCTGCGCAACCCTGCTCAAGCCGGTCGAAAAAGGGCACACAGCCGGAGAGTGCGGCTGGTTCTGCCAATTCTTCCGCTGGTTCAACAAAATTTTCGACTTCTGCCGGAACAAGTATGAAGGGATAGTCGGCCGTTCTTTTGGCAAACCGGTACGGTATCTGGTCATCTATGGCGCGATCGTGGCGGGGATGGTGTTCCTTTTCCAGCGGCTTCCCACCTCGTTCCTGCCGGATGAGGATCAGGGTTTTATCGTCTGTCAGATTCAGCTCCCGGCCGGTGCGACCATGGAGCGCACCATGAAGGTGGTCGAGCAGCTGGAGAAGCACTTTCTGGAGAAGGAACAAAAAACCGTGGAGGCGGTAATCACGGTTGCCGGCTTCAGCTTTGCCGGGCGTGGCCAGAACATGGGGCTCGCCTTTGTCAGGCTGAAGGACTGGAAACTCCGCCAATCCCCCGACTTGAAGGCACCGGCTGTTGCCGGCCGTGCCATGGGGGCTTTCTCGCAGTTCCGGGATGGTCTGGCCTTTGCGTTTTCGCCACCGGCAGTGGTGGAGCTGGGGCAGGCCAACGGCTTTGACTTCATGCTGCAGGATCGGGGCGGCCTCGGGCATGAAAAGCTGATGGAAGCCCGCAATATGCTGCTGGGAATGGCGATGAAAAACCCGAAACTGAAAGCGGTCCGCCCCAACGGTCAGGATGACTCACCCCAGTTCAAACTCGACATCGATGATGTCCGGGCAGGGGCACTCGGAGTCCCGCTGACAAGTATCAATGAAGTTCTTGCCACCGCCTGGGGGAGCTCCTACGTCAACGATTTCATCGAAAACGGCCGGGTCAAGAAAGTCTTTCTCCAGGCCGATGCGAAGTACCGTATGCTGCCGGAAGATATCGGCAGCTGGTATGTGCGCAACAACAAAGGCGAAATGGTGCCGTTCTCGGCTTTTGCCACCCCCCGCTGGCAATACGGCTCGCCCCGCCTGGAACGCTACAACGGCATTCCGTCCGTGGAGATCATGGGACAGGCGGCCACAGGGATAAGT
>JBAQPK010000307.1:0-7418 GCA_049305715.1 Desulfuromonadaceae bacterium
GGATGTGAGTGACCGCGAGGCGGTACGGGGAGCAATCGAGTCTTTGCCGGAACGCTTCCGCTCCATCGACGTGCTGCTCAATAATGCCGGGCTGGCGTTGGGACTGGAACCGGCCCACCAAGCGGATCTGGATGATTGGGAAACGATGGTGGACACCAACATCAAGGGAGTGATGTACTGCACCCGCTTCATACTGCCCGGAATGGTGGCCCGTAACCGCGGCCACATCATCAATATCAGCTCTACCGCCGGTGCCTGGACCTATCCGGGAGGGAACGTCTACGGCGGGACAAAGGCTTTTGTCACCCAGTTTTCCCGCAACCTGCGCTGTGATCTGCTCGGCACACGTGTGAGGGTTTCCTGCATTCAGCCCGGCATGGCCGAAACGGAGTTCTCAAAGGTTCGCTTCAAAGGTGACGACGAGCAGGCCGCCGGCGTTTACCGGGGGACTGAACCGCTGACGGCCGAAGATATCGCCGAAACGGTGCGCTGGATCGTCGGCCAGCCGCCGCATGTCAACGTCAACACCCTGGAACTGATGTCGATCGATCAATCCTGGGGTCCGTTCGCTATTCACAGGGAACCGAAATAACTTAACTACAAGGAACATTCGTCATGGCAAAAGAACTCTACGTCGGACATATCTCGGAGCAGGCAACCGAAGAAGACCTCCGCAAGCTTTTTGAAATCATGGGGGTCGTCACCTCGGTTCACCTGATCGTTGACGAGCAGACCGGCGAATTCAAGCGCTGCGGCTATGTCCGGATGCTGTCCGAGGTCAACCTGAATGAAGTCGTGGAAACCCTCGACGGCACCTATCTGATCGACCGCTGCATCGTCGTCAGCATCGCCAAGCCGCAGAAAGATCGTCCGGCCAAGACACCATTCGTCAAGAGAAAGCCGCTGCCTAATTCCCGCCCGGCAGCCGGTGCTCGTCCTGCAACGTCGGCTCGTCCGGCGGCGTCGGCTCGTCCGGCGGCGGGTGCCCGTCCTGCAGCGGCTAAAGATGCCGGTTTGAACGGGCGGCCGGCAGAGGCAAAAAGAGCAAAGAGCTCTCGCCCCGTGATTAAGGAAGCGACTAAAACCGGGAGATCCTCCGCGGCGAAAGAGGCTGTCAGGAAGTTTCGGCCTGCTGCCGCTAAAGATGCTGCCGGAAGCGGGCGCCCTGCTCCTGCAGGCAAACGCACCGGACGTCCGGCCGCCGGAAAGCGACAGGGGGAGGGTTCACGTCCGCCGTCCAAAGGGCGCAAATAGACAGCCCTTTACCGCAAAGACGCAAAGCTCGCAAAGAAACCTTAAGATAGTTTTGCTTTTCTTCGCGTCCTTTGCGCCTTTGCGGTTCAAATTCAGGTTATAGGAGCACACCATGAAGATCTTCAGCTTCATTTCCTTGTTAACTCTCCTGTTTATTCCCACCCTCGCCCATTCGACAGAACCGCAGCGTATTCCCGCATCATCCCGCATAACGGCCGTCACCGTCTACGCAGACCGGGCGCTCACCGCCCGCAGCACCACGCTCACCCTCAAACCAGGCAGCTACCTGATTGCCTTTGAATCCCTGCCGGCGCTGATGCTGGACGATTCGGTACGAGCGGACGGCAGAGGAACCGCCGCGACGACCATTACGGGACTGGAGATCAACCGGCTGTTCCTGGAACAGAGCGGCGAAAAACGCGTACAGGAGCTGCAGGAGGAAATCCGGATCCTGGAGAAACGCGCCGCCGGGCTGGACGCCAAAAAGGCCGGTATCACGGCGCAAAAGATATTCCTCGAATCGATCCGGGTCGCCTGGGGGGACCGCATCTCCAAGGAGCTGGCCATCGGCCGACCGACCTCGGCAGAGTTGCAGGCCGCTTCTACCTTTGTCGGCACAGGAATAGCCAGGGCCGAAGAGCAGAGCCGGGATATCGAGTTTGACACGAAAAGCATCAGGGACAGGATTGATGCCTTGCGCCGCCAGCAGGATGAAGCGACAGGTTCAGCCCGCAAAGAGGTCAAAACGGTTGAGGTGTTCCTTGACGTCACCCGCGCGGGGAATTTTACACTTGAACTGGCGTCGATGATCCCCCGGGCAAGCTGGGAGCCAGCCTACGATGTCCGTTTGGCTTCAGACGGCAAGACTGCCGACCTTGCCTTTCAGGCCATGATCCGCCAACAGACCGGCGAAGAGTGGCGTAACGTCGATCTGACACTTTCCACCGCCCGTCCGGCAATCGGCGGTGCGCCACCGGAACTGACGCAGTGGAATATCTCGCTGTACCGCCCCCGACCGATAATGTCGGAGATGGCCTACCCGGCGGCAGCACCGGTGCAACTTGGGAGAGCAAAAAAAGCCAGTCGGGCTGAAATGGAATATGGATCTGCGGATATGGCAAAGAGTGAAGAAGCTCCCGCCGAATTCGCCGTTGCCCAATTCAGTGACGAACAGTCGTCGGTCTCGTTCCACGTTCCCCGCGCGCTGGACATCCCGTCTGACGGCAGCCGCCACGGCACGATTGTCGCGGTAGAACAGCTGCCGGTCAGCATCGAATACCTGGCCGCACCGAAACTGTCGCCAGCCGTGTTTCTCAAATCCGAACTTGTTAACCGCGCCCCCTACCCGCTCCTGAATGGCAAGGTCAACACCTTTATCGGCAACAGTTTCACCGGCAGTTCCCGCCTGAACAAGGTAGCCGCCGGTGAAAAGTTCGAGCTGTTTTTCGGCAACGACGATCAGATATCGGTCAAACGGGAAGAGCTGAAGCAGCACAAGGAAGCGGGACTGTTCGGCAGGAACCGGGTCAGCTACCGCTATCGCATCGAGATGAACAATTTCCGCAAGGAGCCGCTGACCCTCACCCTGCGTGACCAGCTGCCGGTCGCCGGCGATGAGGAGATCAAGGTATCGCTGGAAGAGCCGTCCCTCAAACCGGCGGAGGTCAAGAATGATGGGACGATCATCTGGAAGACGCCGCTCAAGGCGGGGGAAAAGAAGGAGCTGACCTTCGGCATCCTGGTGGAATACCCGAAAGACAAGGAAATCAGCGGGTTGTAAACTCCGTCAGATGTTTGCGATAACGCAGTGGAACATGTTTCTGCTGCAGTTTTGGATTATGCCGTTCTGCGATGGCGTGGCGCTGAAAATAGCGCTGCCACAGGGCGGCATAGTCATGTTCAGTCGGGCTTTTCGTTCCCTACTTTTTTCTTACGGAATGCCCAAATTTAGCGGGATCGACTGCCCGTTCGCCAGAAGGTAATTGCCCGTCGCTCCTTCAACTCTTGCATTACCGTCACAGGATTGATGGAAAGAAAACAGTGCGTTTGCAAGTACCATGCTTGAGGAAGAGCTTGCGAGTTCATTGAGCAGGGCGAATCCTGAACTCGGGTTGAACAAACAATCTGACTCCATTACTACATTGGCCATTCCGAGTTGAAGGACCGATGCGGAACCGGAACCAGCCTCAACATACTGGCCTCCCCCGCTGATGCTGTAGGTGTCATCGGAAACATCAGGGGAGTTATTGTCATTCCTGTCTATTATCCATGCATCCATGCTGACATTTGCGGAAGCTTCGTTTGAAGCTGTGAGACCAAGCTTCAGAAAAGCGGCGTTTATTTCTTCAGATTTTAAGGACGCAGGATATTTGACTGTCGCATTAATATCGATGCCCGCGTACACGATTACCAAGCTGTCGTTATGCTTCGAAACGGGGAATATGGAAACATTGTGAACCGGGAAAAGAGTGCTTCCCGCGTCTCCAGAGAAAGAAACCGTAAGAATTGCCTGGGTCGGGGAAGCCCAGTACCCGTAGACAGTAATGGGTCCAGTTGTAAGTTGCAGAGGCATGGAGGAATTATCAATCATCGATCATAATCACAGCGACACAATTAGTGGGACTCGTAGTGCATGTGTTAGTGATTATCTTTGCGTTAGGCGGCGTTGAACCCGTCACCGAAGACATGGCTACCGAGGCGGCATAGGCAAGGGGGACCGCAGTCCTTATCACGGCCTTGACCGGTTTTCCGCTGGGATCTTTAAAAGAATAGTGCAAAATATTACTGTCGCCCACTCCGCAGCTTGAAATTGCTGTTATCACCCCTAACACAGCGACGCATAGAGAGGTTCTGATGACGAGTCGTTTGGGTACATAATGAGGTTGTTTCGGAGCCTGCGATCTATCATGTTTTGAATTCAGCACATGGCACTCCTCATTCAGAAAATATCCGGCCGCACATCTCCAACGCCTTCCTGTCACTTATGTAAACAAATGAACTGGTGTTGATGTTTGGCTGCGTCATCGCGATGATGACAAAATCACACCGCCTGCAGTACAAAGCACTTCAGATATTCCGACTCCGGGAATGACAGCAGCACCGGATGATCCGCCGCCTGACTGCAGGTTTCCACCAGCCGCACCTCGCGCTTCGACAGACGGGCCGCCTGAATCAGCATGTCGCGGAACGCCTCGCGCCCCATATGGTACGAACACGAGCAGGTAATCAGGTAGCCGCCCGGCTCCAGCAGGTCAAGGGCACGGCGGTTGACGGTCAGATACCCCTTGGTAGCCTCGGCGATATTCTTGCGACTCTTGACGAACGCCGGCGGGTCCATCACGATCACCCCGAAACGGCGCCCCTCCTGGTGCAGCGAGCGCAAGCGCTCAAAGGCGTCGCACTCCTCGAACTTCACCCGGTCGGATACCTTGTTCAACTTGGCATTGCTGCCGGCCTGCCCCACGGCCCGCGCCGAAATATCGAGCCCCAGCACCGACAGGGCCCCGAACGACGCGGCATGCACCCCCCAGCCGCCGGTGTAGCAAAAACAATCGAGCACATTCTTCCCGGCGCTGATCTCCTTGAGCAGCAGATGGTTCTGCTTCTGATCGAGAAAACCACCGGTCTTCTGCCCTTCGCGCAGATTCACCTGAAAGCGGAGACCGTTCTCATCCATATCGACCCGTTCCGGAACCTCGCCCCACAACAGCTCGACCTTCTCCTCCAGCCCTTCCAGCTTGCGGACAATCACATCGTTACGGGCGATGATGCCGAGTGGCGCACACACCTTCCGGAGTGCCGCGACGATCTGCTCGCGCCGACAATCCATCCCGGCCGAAAGAAGCTGCAGCGACAGGTAATCTCCGTATCGGTCCACGACCAGCCCCGGCAGGAAGTCACTCTCACCGTAGATGGCCCGGTAGGTGGTCAGGCCGGGGTAACGTGTCGTGCGGTGCGCCAGGGCGGCGGCGATACGCCCTTCGAAGAACTCCGGCGTGTCGATATCCTCCCGAACCCGCGAAACCAGGCGGAAGGCGATCAGCGAATGGGGGTTGTAATGGCCGACACCGATGAAGATGCCGGCCGCGTCATACAACTCTGCCGCAATTCCGGCGACGCGTTCGCCCGCTACCTCACGAATCTCATTACTGAACACCCAGGGGTGGCCGGACTTGATGCGACGATCTTCGTTTTTGTTGAGGGTGATTCTGGTCATGGTATTTCCTTTGCCTGCGCAACTGTCCGCACGGATTGAGAATATTTTGTCGTCTGACTTGACAGCCATATCCTTGTACACCATTATGCGGCGAAATACTTCTCCAAACAATTGAGGAACGTACGTGATCGAATCCAGAATGCTCCTTATGTTTTTTACCACATCTATTCTGCTGGCGTTCTCCCCCGGACCGGACAACCTGTTCGTCATGACCCAGGCCGCCCGGCAGGGGCGCAAAGCCGGTTTGCTCGTCACGCTGGGGCTCTGCACCGGGTTGCTGTTTCACACGGCAACAGTCACCTTCGGGCTGGCTGCACTGTTCAAGGCCTCGGCAGTAGCCTTCACCGGCCTGAAGTTTGCCGGAGCAGCCTACCTGCTCTATCTGGCGGGGAATGCCTTCCGGGCAAGGGCCGGCAGCGGTTCGACGGCCGTTGCCGATCATGTAAATCCCGGTGTTCTCTACCGGCGCGGCATCATCATGAACATCACCAATCCCAAGGTGTCGATCTTCTTCCTCGCCTTCCTGCCGCAGTTTGCCGATCCGGCCAACGGTCCGTTATCCATGCAGATCATGCTGTTGGGGGGGATTTTCATCATCGCGACGCTGCTTGTCTTTGGCTTGATCAGCATTCTGGCGGGAGTTTTCGGCGAGCGATTCCGAAGATCAGCATTTGCACAAAAGGTGCTTAACCGGGCGGCGGCATGCATTTTTGCCGCTCTTGCCCTGAAGCTTGCACTGACGCAGCGCTGAAGGTATCGCGCTTATCGATCCAGCATTTCACGGACCTTCAGAGCCAGTTCGGATGGCGCCAGTGGCTTCATCACCATCTCGGCATCCTCAAGCAGCAGGTGCCGTTCACTGATGACGTCATGGGGATAGCCGCTCATGAATAAAATTCTGGCGGTATCCCGGATATTCCTGATTTCAAGGGCAGCCTCCCGGCCGGTCTTGTTCGGCATGATCACATCCATCAGCACCAGGTCAATCCCGCCGCTTTTTTCACGATACAGCCGCACCGCTTCCTCCCCGTCGCACGCCTGATGGACCGTGTACCCCATCGTGGCAAGAAAGAGCTCCAGGTATTCCCGGATCGGCTCTTCGTTGTCTACCACCAGAATTGTTTCATTTCCGCCCGGAGGCATGTCATGAAGTGGTGAAATATCGGCTGACACTACCGTTTCTTCCGTCAGGGGGAGCAGGATGCGGAAGGACGTGCCCTGCCCAGGCTCGCTGTACACATGGATATGCCCGTTATGCTGCTGCACAATGCCGTAGACAATTGCCAACCCCAGACCGGTGCCCCGACCGCTCTCCTTTGTCGTAAAAAACGGCTCGAAAATCTGCTGGCAGGTCGCAGCATCCATCCCGGCACCGGTGTCAGACACCGTGAGCAGCGCGTACCGGCCAGCAGTGCCGTAGCCATGCATCCGTATATACTCGTCATCGATGGTAACCACTGATGTCTCGACGGAAAGCGTACCGCCCTCAGGCATGGCATCACGCGCATTGACCGCCAGATTCATCAGAACCTGTTCCAAATGCCCCTTGTCAGCCATAACCGGAAGTTCTTGGGACATTGGCGTAAGTGAAAGAATAACGTCGTCGCCGATAATCCGGCGGAGAAGGGTCTCCACTCCCGATACGGCATCGTTCAGGTTCAGCTGCTGCAGCTTCTGAGACTGTTTTCTGCTGAAGGTCAGGAGGCTGCTGGCCAGATTTTTTGCCCGATCGGCCGCTTCCAGAATCCGATCCAGCTTGTTGCGCTGTCCGTCATCCAATGCGCCCTTCATACGCATCATTCCGCCATAACCGATGATCACAGTCAGTATATTGTTGAAGTCATGGGCAATACTGGCTGAAAACCGTCCTACCGCCTCCATCTTCTGCGCCTGACGCAGCTGATCTTCCAGCAGTTTCTGCTCCGCAATGCGTTGCTCCAGCTCCCGG
>JBAQPK010000308.1:0-14326 GCA_049305715.1 Desulfuromonadaceae bacterium
ATCCGTACCGGCTGTCCCACCTGCCCCATCTTCCAGCCGTTCTCGGTGCAGACCTCTTTGAACAGGGCGTCGATTCCGGCGGCATCATCCGCCGGCGCGGATGAAAGCTTCTCCGCCACCGCGGCAAAAACCGCCAGCAGCTGTTCCGTGTCAAACTTGGCCAGAGCCGCTTCATCATAACTGACCGGCGGGTTGTAATAGAAGACAGCGCGTTCAGCCATCTCCTCCAGGGTCTGGGCCCGCTCCTGCAGTGTCCGCACGACCGCCATCAGATCAGGCCCGCCGAGCGTCGTCACCCCACGGGCAGAGAGATGCGGCAGCAGCAGATCGGCGAGTCGTTCAGGATCGCCGTTCTTGATGTAATGGGCGTTCAGCCAGTTCAGTTTTTCGGTGTTGAAGACGGAGGCGGAACGTCCCACGTTGCCGATATCAAATTTCCGGATCATTTCTTCGCGGCTGAAAATCTCGTCATCGCCATGGCTCCACCCCAGCCGTACCAGATAATTGATCAGAGCTTCCGGCAGATATCCCATGTCACGGTAGGCGATGACGCTGGTGGCGCCATGCCGTTTGGAGAGCCGCGCCTTGTCGGAGCCGAGGATCATCGGCACATGGGCGAAACGGGGCACCGGAAATCCGAGCGCTTCGTAGAGCTGAATCTGACGCGGTGTATTGTTGACATGGTCATCCCCCCGGATGACGGTCGTGATCCGCATGGTGGCATCGTCGATCACCACGCAGAAATTGTAGGTCGGTGTGCCGTCGGTGCGCTGGATAATCAGGTCGTCCAGTTCGTCATTCGGGAACGTTATGTTCCCCTTGATCAGATCATCAAACGCGGTCACCCCCCCCTGCGGCGCCCTGAAACGGACGACGTACGGCTGGCCGTCCGGGCATTCCGCCCGCTCGCGGCAGGTGCCGTCGTACTTCGGCTTGCGCCCTTCCTGCATGGCCAGATTACGCTTGGCATCCAGCTCCTCGGCCGTGCAATAACATTTGTAGGCCTTGCCGGCATCAAGCAGCTTCTGGACGTACTCTTTGTAGAGCGGAAACGAATCAGACTGATAGAAAGGCCCCTCATCCCACTCCAGACCGAGCCATTTCATCCCTTCAAGGATTGCGTCCACCGACTCCGCGGTAGAGCGCTCCACGTCGGTGTCCTCGATGCGAAGAATGAAGGTGCCGCCCTGCTTTTTGGCCAACAGCCAGTTAAAAAGCGCGGTGCGGGCACCGCCGACATGAAGGTAACCGGTTGGACTGGGGGCAAAGCGGAGGCGAAGCTCGGACATGGGGTGACTCCTTCTGTGAATAAATGGTATGGATGCACCAACTCTAATTACCGTGACAAGGGTCGGGGGTCAAGGTTTTAACGCACTTCCCTGCCAACTCCCCCGCCGCGTCAACTCATTGACAATCGCGTACCACATCTGGTTGTTCTTCAGCCCCCATTGCGGGGCGACGCAGATCGCCAGGGGAGCCGAACCGTACAGGCGCTGGATCGCTATTCGCGGCGGGAGCAGCTCCAGAAAGTCAGCCACGGTCGTTATGTACTGCTGCAGCGTCAGCGGCACAAACTCGCCGCGACGGTACATAGCAGCCAGTTCCGTCCCCTCTACGGCATGCAGCTGATGCAGCTTGAGCGAGTCGATCGGCAGAGCGGCCATCAGGCCGGCGGTTTTCAGGAACCCGGCCCGGCTCTCCCCCGGAAAGCCGTAAATCAGATGGGCGCAGATATCCAGATTCCGGCCGGCGGCACGGCTGACCGTCCCAATGAAATCTTCCAGGGTGTGGCCGCGGTTGATGCGACCCAAAATGGCGTCGTCCATCGACTGCAATCCAAGCTCAAGACAGACGTATTTTGTCCGCGCGATCTCCGTCAGCAGATCGAGGGCTTCATCGCTCAGCGAGTCCGGGCGTGTCCCGACCGAGATGCCGATCACATCCGGATGGCTGAGGGCGCGGTGGTACAGATTCGACAGCAGTTCGACCGAACCGTAGGTGTTGGTGTATTTCTGAAAATAGATGATAAATTTTTCGGAGCCGAGCCTGATGCGGTGATAGGCCATGCCCGCGGCCATCTGTTCCTCCAGAGGCACGGCGGATTGGGTCCCCTTGGGGGAAAACGATACGTTATTGCAGTAAATGCAACCGCCGCTCCCCTTGCTGCCGTCACGGTTGGGGCAGGTAAAGCCGGCGTCCACGTTGACCTTGCTGACCCGGAAGCCGAAGCGCCAGCGCAGATAGCCTCCGTAGGAGTTGATGTGCAGTTGTGGGTGGAGTCGTTCGTCAGGGGCGTTTGGCATGCTCTTCGATCTTTTTCAACAGGGATGCGGCGGCGACGCGCGGGTCGGCTGCGGCCAGTACGGCCGAAATGACGGCGATCCCCTCTGGGTTGGCAGAGAGCGCTTCGGTGGCGGTGGCCGGCGAGATCCCCCCCAGGGCAATAACCGGTATCCGCAGGGCAAATACGGCGGCCGCCAGCTTCTTGACCCCGCACGGCTCACCGTAGGCTGCCTTGGAGGGGGTATGGAACAACGGCCCGAAGGTAACGAAATCGGCCCCTTCCGCCTGGACGCTCAAAGCCTCGTCAATCCCGTGGGCGGAATAGCCGATGGTTTTCCCTTTCCCCAACAGCTTTCGGACAGCGGCGACCGGGAGACTGTTGACACCGATATGGACACCGTCGGCCTCCGCTGCCATCGCGATGTCCGGACGATCGTTGATGATAAGACGGGCATCGAAATCAGAGGTGAGGCGCCTCAGTTCACGGGCCAGCCGGTATAGTTCGGCCCCGGAAAGATCCTTTTCACGCAGCTGGACGGCTCTGACACCCCCCTCAAGCGACCGGCGCACGACCTCCGCCAGAGGTCTGCCTCCGGTTTGATGGCGGTCGGTGATCAGATACAGCCTGAAATCTGATATCTGCATCAAGTGCGGGAATCAACCTATCAAGCCGTCCAGCGGGCTGGAGGCGTTGGCGTAGAGCTTGCGGGGAATCCGGCCGGCCTTGAACGACAATCTGCCGGCGATCACCGCCAGCTTCATCGCTTCCGCCATGGCAATCGGGTCCTGGGCACAGGCGATCGCGGTGTTCATCAGGACTCCGGCGCAGCCGAGCTCCATGGCGACGGCGGCATCGGAGGCCGAACCTACGCCGGCATCGACAATGACCGGCACGCTGACATTTTCAAGAATGATACGGATATTGTACGGGTTGCGGATGCCGAGTCCGCTGCCGATCGGCGCTCCCAGCGGCATAACCGCTGCGCACCCCAGATCCTCCAGTTTTTTGCAGACGATCACATCATCACTGCAGTAGGGGAGGACGGTAAAACCTTCCGCAACCAGAATTTTTGCGGCTTTGAGCAGTTCCTCGTTGTCCGGGAACAGGGTTTTCTCATCACCCAGAACCTCCAGTTTGACGAAATCCGACATGCCGGCCTCACGGGCCAGACGGCAGGTGCGCACCGCATCATCGGCCGTGTAGCAGCCGGCTGTGTTGGGAAGAAGGGTGTATTTCTTCAGGTCGATGTAATCGAGCAGTGACTCCTTGCTCCGGTCGAGATTGACCCGCCGGACCGCCACGGTGATGATCTCTGCCCCGGATATTTCCAGAGCCCGGGCGGTCTGCTCGAAACTGGCATACTTTCCGGTGCCCACCATCAAGCGTGAAGTGAACTCCCTCCCGCCAATGATCAATTTGTCCGAACTCTGTGTCATACCGGTTATCCTCCGCCAACAAAATGGACTATTTCTATTTTATCGCCATCAGAAAGAAGCTGCTTTTCATAGTCGCCCTTCGGGACAATGGCGCCATTCAGCTCAACCGCAACCCGCTCCCGGCTGATCCCGAGCTTCTGCAGCAGCGCGTCGATCGTCGATCCATCCGCCGACTCGGCAGAATCTCCGTTCAGTACAATATACATGTCATTCTCCGTAAACAAAAAAAACCGCGGCAGCGGCTTGTTTGATATATCAATCGGTCGCGCTTCCCTACGCCGGCATTACCCGGATCAGGTACGAAGGGTCGCGGCATGTACCGCTCTCAGTCGAAACTCCCCCAGCTTTCTGCCAAGGTAGATGATTGCCGCAGCTCTGTCAATTCAATTTTGGAGCACTTGAACCGTTATTCTGCGCTTTTACGGCATAAAATCGGTTCGTTGACGCACTATCCCTGCTTACGGGAATTACCCGCCCCCGGCGCCTGGACTGACGGCATTTATTTCACCCATTATCCTGCTATCTGTTGAAGTTCCGGTATATTTCTGGCAAACTATCCGCGCACACGCAGCTTGTTCCACCAGACCGGGCGACGGAGGACACCACGAGTGGCTGAGAAACGGGATATACGGCGTATCAGGAAGCGTATTCCGATCCGCTTCGGCATTGATGAAACCGTCAGGGTCGCCTTTACCGAAGACATCTCCATGACCGGCATGTTTATCAGGACCCCCCATATCATCCACCCCAACTCCAGGATAAAAATCGAAATTACCCTGCCGGATGGATACAGGGTCGAGCTGGAGGCCCGTGTCATGGGGGCAAAGAAGGTGCCGGCGAACCTGTTTCACCTCGTAAAGAAAAGCGGATTGGGGGTTCATTTTCTTCGTTTCAATTCCGGCGAAGCCGCCTTTGACGACTTCTTCGAGAGCATAGCGACGCCACTTTAACCGGTTGCAGGAGAGACTGAAGCCATGTGCAGAAAGATATTCATAGGAGCTACGGGGCAGCACTGCGGAAAGACGACCATCAGTCTGTCGTTGATGCATCTGGCGCAAAAAAAATATGCACGGGTCGGCTTCATGAAGCCGATTGGTCCCAAATGGATCGAGTTTAACGGTAAAATCGTCGACAAGGATGCCGCCATGTTCGCCAGCGTTTTCGGCGTCGAGGAGGATGTTGAGCTCATGTCCCCGGTGACGCTTGAGCCGGGAACAACGCGCCGGTTTCTTGACGGCGGGATCGACCCGGAGACGCCGCGCAGGGCGATCCTCGCCGCCTGCGGCGAACTGGAAAAGAAGTATGATTTCCTGATTATCGAGGGTGCCGGTCATGGCGGAGTCGGTTCGGTGGTCGGCATGAATAATGCCCGGATAGCCGCCGATCTGAACGCACCGGTACTGCTGGTAACGGGAGGCGGAATAGGCAATGTCATCGATGCCGTCCAGCTTAATCTGGCGCTGTATCAACGGGAAAAAGCCGATGTGCGCATTATCATGGCCAACAAGCTGGTTCCTCAAAAGAGGGCGAATACGTTAAGCTATCTTGTGAAGGCTTTTGCCGGCAGCGGCATCATGGTGGCAAGCGCCTTCGATTATCTTCCCACCCTTGCAGACCCGACTCTTCACCATGTTTCCGAACTGCTTGACCTGCCGCTTATGGGCGATAAAGCCGAACAGAGCCGCCTCTGCCATACCATTCAACTCGGTGCGGCCTCTTCGCAGATCGTCATCGACCACCTGGAGGAATCGACCCTGCTGATCGTGACCAGCTCCCGCGACGAGCTGCTCGTAACCGCTTCGGCGCTGCACCACATCCCGGAGTACAAGGCGCGCCTGGCCGGACTGATCATAGCCGGCCACGTACCGGTTTCCAGCATCACCCAGCGGATCCTGGACGACAGCAACATCCCGTATATCCGCATCAAGGAGACATCCTCCGAAATATTTTACCGTTTGCGGGAGCATGTCTCGAAAATCGGCCCTGAAGACCTGGAAAAGATCGATCTGATCAACTCGATTGCGGAACGATATATCGACTTCGATGCAATCGATGCCATGATCTGACAGGCACGTCCTCCAACAGCGCACGGTTCCCGGGACAAGCAAATGACATATTCTGTCATATCGCTCTGCTATGCTCCGCCCATAACGTAACGGGGGAGGTGTTCATGGAAGCGATAATGATTGCAGGTGTGGCCGTTGTGGCGGTCAGCGGCTGGTATTCGGCGCTTGATTTGCTGTCAGATACGGGTATCGGGATTGGGAAGCGAAGCGGGGCTGACGTGAAGGGCAGGGGAGTTTCCCGCTCCGGACGTGTCCCTGCGGAGCAAAGGGTCAAGCAGATGGCGTGGGTGAACGTTTGAAAGGGCTTTCAGCAGGCTGCTCTTGACATGGGGGATATCTGCCTGCAACTCCTTGAGCAGCCGCTTCATCCGCTTGCGCTGCATGTCGGCGGTGCCGCAGACCGGGCAGCAGCAGCAGACTACCGGCAGCTCCGCCTCGCGGGAAAACGTGATGATATCTTCTTCTGCAAGATAGACCAGGGGCCTTATCACGGTAATAATGCCGTTGTCGGCCAGCATGGTGGCGGACATCGACTTGAGTGAACCGACAAAAAACTGGTTCAGCAGCAGGGTCTCGATAAAATCATCCTGATGATGGCCAAGCGCCAGTTTATTGCACCCCAGCGTTTGGGCGGTTTCATAGAGCGCTCCCCGCTTCAGGCGCGAGCATATGGAGCAGTAGGACGAACCGGGACGGCGCTTTTCCTTGATGATCGCATAGTGCTCACTCGGCACCATCCGATAATCGAAACCATGCTCCCGGAGGAAACCTTCGATAACATCGGTGCGGTAGCCGGGGTAGCCGGAATCGATATTGACCGCAACCAGTTCAAACGACACCGGAGCTCTCCGGCGCAAATCCTCCAGCAGCAGGAGCAGCGTGTAGGAATCCTTCCCCCCCGAAACCGCCACCGCGATCCGGTCACCTTCCTCGATCAGGCCGAAATCGGCGATGGCCTTGCCGACACCGTGCCGCAGCTTCCTGAACAGCCGGTCATCCTTGAATTCAGCCGCCGGTTTTTTGTTTTCAGAACGGTTCACCGCTTCAGACCCGCCCGAGAAAATCCCGCACCAGCGGGGTAAAGGTCTCATGTTCCAGCAGAAAGGCGTCGTGTCCGTATGCCGACGTGATCAGATGATATTCAACGTTCTTTCCGAGTCCCGTGAGGCAGGTGACCATCTCTTCCGTCTGATAGGGGGGATAGAGCCAGTCCGAGCTGAACGCATAGAATTGAATCGGCGCCTGTACCAGGCTGAAGGCCTCCGCCATCGACTCGTACCCCCAGGCGACATCGTAGAGATCAAGCGACTTGGCCAGATAGAGAAAGGAGTTGGCATCAAAACGATCGACAAAACTGTAGCCGTTGTAATTCAGGTAGCGCTCGACCTCGAACTGGCCGAAAAAATCGAACTGTCCGTCCCGGGCCGAAAAACGGCGACCGAACTTGGCGTTCATCGATTCGTCGGAAAGAAAGGTGATATGTCCGATACCACGGGCCAGAGCCAGTCCGTCCTTGGGGTTGTGCTTGTATTCACCCTTGCGCCAGGTGGGATCGTTGAAAATTGCCCAGCGGGCGACGGCATTGAGCGAAATCGCCTGCGGTGAGGGGCGCGGGGTCGTGGCCAGAACAATCGCCGAAGCAATGCTGTCAGGATACTGTGTCGCCCACTCCAGAGCCTGCATCCCCCCCATGCTCCCCCCCATGACCGTCAGCAGCCGCTCGATTCCAAGGGCATCGATCAACAGTTTCTGTGCGCGGACCATGTCGCGGATGGTGACCACCGGAAAGGAAAGGTTATAGCGTTTGCCGGTCTTGGGGTTGATCGAGGTGGGGCCGGTAGAGCCGAAACAGGAGCCGACGACATTTGAACATATGACAAAATAACGGTCGGTATCAAGCAGGCGGCCGGGGCCGACGATGGCATCCCACCACCCCGGCTTGGTTTCCGACTCGTTCCGTTTCCCGGCCAGGTGCGCATCACCGGTCCAGGCATGTTCGACCAGGATGGCGTTGGTTTTCGATTCATTAAGCGAGCCGTAGGTTTCATACGCCAGCGTGATCGGAGCAAGTATCCGCCCGCTGTCCAGACGGATGCCGGATTCAAAGGTTTTTGATTGTTCCGTGATGTATCCTACTGACATAAAAAAACCCTTCGCATCAATATGAGAAGGGGCTGGTAAAATTGCGCAGCACACCTCTCATCTTTGCCTTTCGGCAGGATTTAGCACCTGGCGTCATAGTGACCGGTTGCTGTGGCTTCGCAGGGCCTTTTCCCTCCACCACTCTCGATAAGCAGGTTTGTTGCCTGACGATACGAAATTACGCCGTATTTTGTCAATAGAATTGAGTACACGGGTGCTGCCGCGTATACCGGCCGATACTCAAATAGAGTAGAAAACAACCCTGTTTTCTGATATACATGCCACTCATACCAATTACGCACACACGGAGTTTTGCCATGAAACGATTCATCGTTGGTTTACTTCTCATCGCCGGAGCAATGTCCGGCTGCGCCCAGAACCATTTCAATATCCCGGCAGAGAGCTTTGCCGAAAAGGTAAGAGTGCTCGGTGTCGCACCGATTTTTGTGGATGCTGATTCCGACATCATCTATCCCGAAAAAGAGCTCCTGATTTCGCTCATAGCGAATCTTAACCGCACAAACGAGCCGCTGCTCGTTCGTAAACTCCAGGGCACCGGCAACTTCTATGCGGTCACCCTGCTTGCTGACGAGCCGCAGCAACTTTTCAGTTCACTGATGGCCCGCCGCGAAAAACGGGATGACGCGTCTATTCAGTACAACAAGTATTTATGGAAAAATGACGCAATAGGCGCCTACATAAAGAAAAACCGCCTGGATGCCGTCATGGTGGTTGTCGTGAGCGGACTTACCAAATCCAGTAAACTCTATTCCAGCAATCTTCTGACGTCACTTGAAACAAACTACAATTTTTTAACGATGACGGCCCAGATAATCGGTCCCGACGGGACCGTTCTGTGGGAATACCCGAATTTCCGCGGACGGCTGTTGACCTACCAGCCCCTGGCTAACCTTCAGTACCCTGATTTCAGCGAATCCGAAGCCAACAAGTCCAAGGAAACGGTGGTGCGCTTCAAGTCTCTCGACGGGATTCGCCGGACTCTTGAGGGTAAAAGGAGTGACTGGCTGCTCCAGGAAACAGCGGAGCCGGAAGTTTACGGCAAGTTGTTTGACGAGATGGTCTCAATGATCAAATATTCGGTGGAGAAGCAGGAAAAAGGGGCGGCTTCGGCCGATGGCAAACAGCTCTCCCCTCCGGCTGAGCCGCAGAAACCGGGCGGTTCGACTGAGAAGGGTGTCCCGGCCGTCTCCAAGCCTGCTCCGACACCGGCTCCCGCGACTGAAAAACCGGCACAGCTGCCGGAATCAAAAGGCGCCGTTGACGCGCCGAACGAAATAGTTCCGGCTACCGGGAGCACCCTCTAGCCTTTTGTTTTGACATGGCAACCGGATTTTGCGACAATCGCCCGTTTGCTGAAATTCCGGGTCGCTGAGAGCCATGCAAATACCGCGGCCGGTTCAGCCGTTTGCTTCGCCCTGAAAAACAGGGCAAGTTCCACCATAGTAAAAGGACATATGCTACTATCACCCAGCGACATAGCCCTGCCAAGGGGCATCAGTGATTTTCTGCCGGAAGCGGCCGCAAAAATCGGCTTTATTGAAGATCGCCTGCTGCGCGTATTCGAATTATGGGGTTTCCGGCGCATCATCACCCCGCGGCTCGAATATGAAGATGTTCTGGCCACCGGCATGGGCGATGAGCTCAAGGGAAAAACCTACCGCTTTGACGATCGGCAGTCGGGAAGACTGCTCGCCTTGCCTCCCGATATAACCCCGCAGATTGCCCGCATAGCCGCCACCCGCATGACCGGCCTGCCGCTCCCTCACCGCATCAGCTACAGCGAGCGGGTGTTGCGCCAGACCGCAATCCAGGCCGGCCGCAGTCGTGAGATTTTCCAGACCGGCGTCGAACTGATCGGTCTGGATTCACCGGAGGCTGACGCCGAAATGATCGTCATGGCGATTGAAGCGATGCAGGTTCTGGGGCTCGAAAACTTCACGATCGATCTCGGGCAGGTTGAATTCTGCCAGGGGGTCTTCCAGGCTTCCGGCTTAAGCGGCGAGCCGCTCCTGCAGCTGCGCGAAGCGGTATCACGAAAGGACAGTTCGGCAGTGGCATCGCTGCTCAGAGAGCACCCGGTATCCCCCGAATCCGCCCGGGAATTAAGCGCCCTCCCCCGGCTGTTCGGAGGACGGAGCGTTCTGGAAGCAGCGAAAAAAATTGCATCCAACCCCCGCTCCCTCGCCGCCCTCGAAAATATGCAGAAAGTGCTGGATATTCTTGATATTCATGGTGTCACCGACCTCCTCTCGATCGATCTGGGAGAAACGCGGGGGCTTGATTATCACTCCGGGATCACCTTCGAAGGGTTTGTCACCGGTTTTGGCGAACCGGTCTGCAGCGGCGGCCGGTACGACAACCTGATCAGCCGGTACGGCTTCGATGCGCCGGCCACCGGGTTCACGTTCAACCTGCTCAATCTGCTGCAGACGGTCGAGCGGCGGCCTGAACTGCAAGGGTGCGCCGTCACCGATTTCCTGCTGTTCAACACCGGCAGCGACCGGCGGAACGTACTGCAGACCGCCCGCCGTCTCCGCTCCCTTGGGTATACCACCGCCCGCGACATCATTCGCCGCGACTATGCCCAATCTCTGGAATATGCAAAGAAAATGAATATCCGCTGCATGCTGGTGATCGGCGACGACCAGGAGTCGTACCGGGCCGTCCGCAGCCTTGATGGATGTACAATCCCGATCGACAAGGGTATGCTTGACCGGCCGGGACTTATGAACTATATCGAAGAAAGCCAGGGAGAAAACTGAACATGGCAAACGTTGTTGTAGTAGGCGCCCAATGGGGCGATGAGGGAAAAGGCAAGGTCGTCGATATCTACACCGAGCATGCTGACGACGTCGTCCGCTATCAGGGGGGCAACAATGCCGGGCATACGCTGGTGGTCGGCAATGAAAAGGTCGTCCTGCACCTGATTCCTTCCGGCATTCTGCATGAGGGGAAGCGCTGCATCATCGGCAATGGTGTCGTCCTTGACCCGGAAGTATTCATCAGGGAGATCACCAAGCTGAAGGAGTCCGGCCGGATCAAGGACGATTCCTGCCTGCTGCTGTCCGAATCGATGCACATCATCATGCCGTACCACAAGCGGATCGATATCGCCCGTGAAGCGCAGAGCGGCGACAAGAAGATCGGTACTACCGGCCGCGGTATCGGCCCCTGCTACGAAGACAAGATCGGCCGCCGCGGCATCCGCCTGATGGACCTGATCGACGCCGGCACGTTTGCCCGCAAACTGAAAGAGTTTCTGGTGGAGAAAAACTTCCTGCTGGAGAAGTTCCTCGGTGAGGCACCCTGCAGCTATGACGAAATTTTCGCCGAGTACCAGGGGTATGCCGATGTCCTGCGCCGCTACGTCGCCGACACCTCCCTGATCCTCAACAACGATCTCAAGGCCGGTAAGAAGGCGCTCTTTGAAGGAGCCCAGGGGACTCTGCTTGATATCGACCACGGCACCTATCCCTTTGTCACCTCTTCATCGACCTGTTCCGGCGGCGCCTGTACCGGTTCCGGCGTCAGCCCGCGTGAAATTCACGAGATCATCGGCATATCGAAGGCGTATGTAACCCGCGTCGGCAGTGGCCCCTTTCCGACCGAGCTGAATGATCATTTTGGTGAAGAGCTCCGCCGGATCGGCGGCGAGTTCGGCGCAACGACCGGCCGCCCGCGCCGATGCGGATGGTTTGATGCGATGGTGATCCGCTATGCCGTCCGGGTGAACGGCCTGACCGGCATCGCCCTGACCAAACTCGACGTACTGTCGGAATTCGATACGATCAAGGTCTGTACCGGTTATACGTGTGACGGCAAAACGCTGGAGACCCTGCCGTCTCAGCTGGAGTTGTTCGAGAAATGCCAGCCGGTCTACGAGGAGCTTCCGGGGTGGAAGCAGGACATTACCGGCATCCAGACATTTGAAGAGCTGCCGGCAACCGCCAGGGCGTACGTGCATCGCCTGGAAGAGCTGGCCGGCTGTCCGATCGTGCTGGTATCGGTCGGCCCGCGGCGCGATCAGACGATCACCATCAGGAATCCATTCGCCTGATAGTCTGACAATACTTCCTAAAACGCAGAAAGGCCGGCAACTTTGCCGGCCTTTCTGCGTTCAGCGCCTCCCCGAAATCTCCACCCGTATTCAGCCCCTCAGCATTTCCTGCGGTAGGTCACGAAGTCAAAGTCCAGCGGCTGGGGGTTTTTTTTGGGAGCACGCCTCGCGCAAGGTTTCCAGCCACGCGTCCCGGTCGAATTCGGGGAAGAACGCATCGTCGGCAACATCCTGCCGAATCTCGGTGATGTAGAGCGTATCCGCCAGTGCCATCGATTGTGCATAGATGTCCGCGCCCCCGACGATGAAAACTTCGCTGTCCCCCGCGCAGGCGGCGACAGCCTCCGACAGTGAGTGGGCGATCAGGCACCCATCAATCTTCAGATCCGGATCACGGGTAACCACCACCGTGGTGCGCCCCGGCAGCGGCCTGCCGATGGAGTCGAACGTCTTGCGCCCCATGATCAGGTGATGTCCCGTGGTAATCGCCTTGAACCGCCTGAGGTCTTCCGGGCAGTGCCAGGGGAGGGTGTTGTTAAGGCCGATGGCGCGATTGCGCGCCATGGCGACGATGATAGCGAGGCGGCTCATAGCGCGGCCGAGCGGAGGACACATTTACCGCCGTTTCTCGGGTCAAGGCAACCATTGTGCCAGGCTTGGCCTGGAATATGATGTCGATTCGCACGTGCTATTGTGTTATCGGTCCCCTTTTGCATGCTAATTCTCATTGTGCGGTTTCGGCAGATACAGGAAAAAGACCATTGCCGTGACGGTTATCAGCGCTGCCAGCAGATAGGCATTGCGTGACTGCGGCGCGGTCGTCATGGTCATTGCTCCGGCACATCCGCCATCGTTTCCCGGACCGGCCGCAGACGGGAGCGGCAGGCGCGTACCAGCAGGGGGCCGAGAAACATGGCGGCAAGAACGATCAGCATGGTGGTGTTCGGGTCTTTGAAGTAGGAGTTCAGACGGAGCGTGGTGAGCGCGATGACGGCGAAGTAGAGCATGTCACCGGCGATGGCGATGGCCCAGCCGGCAAGGAAGCCGTGCCCGGCGGCGAGCGCCGTGGCGCGCCCGGTCATGGGATCGACGCCGAAGGCAATCATGACCAGCGCAAGCGGACCGGAGCCGGTGCCGCTGAAATGGGACACGCTGCGCGCTGTGGCTGTCTTCATTGCGGCGCCGAGACGGGCCAGGAACGGGACCTTTCCCCCCAGCAGTGTGAGGAGTCGCAGGAACGGTTCAAATGCCAGGACCAGGAGCATGTCGGACACAAGGTAAAGCCCCGCGGTGACCGGCCAGGCCAGGCCGTAGTCGCGAGCCAGCAGCACCCCGGCCGGGATGCCGCCGCCGACGGGGATTATGAAGAGCTTCAGCACATTGCCCATGCTGGTCATGTGGGCGAGGGTGGACGACTGGCTGCTCAGCAGGGAAAGGGTCATGGTTGATCCGATGCTTTCTCGTGCGCCTACGATGTTATCACGATGCACTATAGAAGGGGTCTTAACCGTTGTCAGTACCGATCTACTGATAACGCGTTGAGCTTGTCCCGTTATTTCACGCTGGAATGTCCTGTGTCAAGGACAGACCACTTGGAGTTGCCTACCAGAGGGGGATACTGGTTTAGTCAAAGATAGCGTATGCCTAGACCCTCGAAGGTACCGTAAAATAAACCTGGCCCGCATTTCTTTTTATCGCTAACGGCTCGGCAGTTGACCCGTTCGGGCAGTCTTTCCGCCCGACCGGTGTCCAACTGCCTGGTTGAAACTTCGTCTTTTTCGACGTTGGTTTATCTGGTTTTGTCAAATGCGCAGGTCTGACCTTTACGATAAGGAAGATGGAATGTTTTCAGCTATGACATCGCTTTAACAAGATCCTTGAGATCACCTTTTTTCCATGCATCAACGAGTGCTTTCCCTTTAGTTGTTAACTTTACTTTATACGCAAGTTTTGTCATTTCTGATGCAGGGGTGGCCATAGGTATATTAATAGTATATGTAAAAATCATACTTGTATCACCAACCCATGCAACATGCTCTGCCTCTGCAAGACCAGAAACTATTAAATCAGAGAATCTTACAACGCCATCGCCAGTCAAAAATAATGACCCCGCCAGCTCAGTGTCTAAGAACAACAGATTGTTTAACGTCTCTTTTGTCCAAGCATGGTTTGCCGCAACTAACATTGTTTTCCAAGTGTATTGGCCCAGCGTGAATAGGACTTTTGGTTCGTTTGTGATAAACCATCACGAACGGAGGAAAGTCCATGCGAAAGAAACGCCACAATTACACCCCCGAAGAGAAAGTTTCCATTTTACGGC
>JBAQPK010000309.1:0-1961 GCA_049305715.1 Desulfuromonadaceae bacterium
TAGCATAGGTGTACTGACACCACGTAAAGCAAGTTGGACGGCTCAGACAGTCAAGAATGCATTGGCTAGAAGCTGAAGTGACACCATATCCTACAGACTTCTGATTCAGTCACCTGAAAGGACATTACAGAATACAGTCACCATTATTACACAGCCATGCCGGGACTATGGCACCCATGGGGGAAACCGCTTGCGGGAACTCTTGCGATACCTATACAAATTTTTGTATTGTTTCTTGATGGGAACTGAAGTGACACCATATCCTACAGACTTCTGATTCAGTCACCTGAAGGTTTCTTCTATTTGATGATGAGTCATACAGGCCACCTCATAATACAGTCAACCTAAGAGAAACTTTATTCTATAGGGGTACTTAGGTATTATTTATTTTAGGTTATTCTGTAAGGAGAAGTTTCTATAGATTTCTTTATATCTTTTTTGACAGATAACGGAGGTTCTTTATCCCCGGGTAGGGGGTTATCTCAAAGTATCTGAAATCTAAAGAGAAAATTAGGTCAAATATTGCATAAACTGAGAAAATTAATTCAGGGCATGAATAGTGAAATGAGGTTCTTTATCCCCGGGGAGGGGGTTATTTCTAAACACCTGTAATATAAAGATAAAGAGGAGAGCCCGTAGTGCATCTACAGACCCTCCCCTAAAAGTTCACTGTTGCGGCATTATCATGAATGAGTACAACAACCTACAGGACTATTCAGCAAACAGCCGTCACCCTACCATGACTTGATATGTCGGAGGGCTCTACAGGGCATCTCAGGCTTCCTGAGAGGCATGGAGCTGGGACTATTCCAGCATATTGAATGTTCTGAATGAGTGCTGAGAGTTCCCCGGTTGACTTATTAATTTGGTTCTTCAGTTTGGCTATGGTTTCCCTCTCTGCTGGTAACAGCATTTCCCATTCGATGTATGCATCAGGAGAAGAACAATACACACTGTCACCGTCCATAATCTCTACTGTGTTTCCGTCAATGGTAATCGTTGTCATGAAGTTTCCCCTCTTTGCCCCGTCTGAGTGATTGAATTCTGGGAGAGTAAATACCAGAGTCAAGGCAGACAGTCAAGAGATAACTTCAATTAAATCAACTATTTAGATGTGAATTACTGTAGACTTATGCAGTATAATTCAGGTGTGAATTGTAGTGTAGACATGAAAGGATATAGCTGGACATCTCACAGGGAAAATGCTACACAAAATGCTACACAGAAAGTCATTTTATACGTAGCAACTGTGTAGCAGCTACAGGAATCAAACTTAAGAAATTAGCGGGGAAATCAGCACATAACTTACTGATTTTATTAGGTGAGTTTTGAAGTTGAAAAGAGGCAACGGACTCGAAATCAGGTGTACGGAAACGTACCTAGGGTTCGAATCCCTACCTCACAAAAGTTTAAGGGTTACAGCAGAAACGCTGTAGCCCTTTTGTTTGAAACGTGAAAAGCGTGAATGTTGCAAGTACTGCTGAACCAATTATTCGGGGATATCACCCCTCATAAAAAGGAGAAGACATGACAAAAGCAGAGTTTATCGCAGCAGTGGCAGAGGAACTGGACGTACCTAAAAACGTAGCAGCAGAGACAGTGGATGCGTTTATTACGGTAACCACCAAGTTATTGAAGGCCGGTGACAAGATCACTTTCCCAGGTTTCGGCTCCTTCAGTGTTTCAGAACGCGCTGCCCGTAAAGGCCGCAATCCGCAAACCGGCGCCGAGATCCAGATCGCCGCATCCAAAAGCGGTAAATTTACGGCTGGCAAGGATTTGAAAGGGCTGTAAGGTCAGATTTGACGAAAGCTCGCTGAAATTTATGGCTTTTAGATATTGTGAAGGCTGCGCCTGGTGGTGCAGCCTTCTTGTTTTTGGCTATCGGTCAAGCGGCAATTCCGGATCAATATACCGGATTACGATAGAGGAGGTGTGCCCCTTTTCTTGGCCGGTACGCC
>JBAQPK010000310.1:0-2097 GCA_049305715.1 Desulfuromonadaceae bacterium
GTCTTAGCCGCACCTGGCATAATAGTTTCGCTCATTTTTCAATCCTTTTTGTGTGTATAAGGGTTAATTGAATTCATACGACTGTCAGATGCGCAGGAACCAGGAGGCACCTTGTTTGGCAGAAACAAAGCTCCATCCCGGATCTACCAGATACGTTGTCACCTCGGAGGCAATTACTGCCGGACCGATGATCTGGACACCCGGTTCAATTGAGGCCCGATCCCAGACCGGTGTTTCAAGTGGACCTTCGTGACCAACGAAGTAACACTTACGGGTGCTTCCAGCTGCAGGCGGAGCCTTACGTTTGGACGGATCAACAGGTTTGATGTCTTCGAACTGCACCGTCTCGTGACGGACATATGCCGCCACACGAATCGTATTGATCCGTATCCCTGCCTCGGGGGCCTGGCTCCCTTCACCGAAACGTTTGCCATAGTCCAGTGAGAACTGGGATATAATGGCCATAACGTCGGACGGCCCATGCAGTTCGTGCGCTGGAATAACAGCTGTTGTCTGCACCAGCTGATTGCCGTAACGCATATCCAACTCGAGGCTGTGAAGTATCTGCTCCCGTGGAATTCCCTGGCGGATCAGATCCTGGGTTCCCCCTTCCTTCAATTCCCCGACAATGCTGTTAAAACGCTCATAGTCGTCATAAATGTGACGACTATTCGAGTCGTACAGCACCATGTAGAGAGACTTCTCATGAATATGCAGCTGATGCATGTTGCCGGCACCAACGGCTGAGAATACCGAGCTGAAGGGGGGCGCCAGGATCTTGTCGATTCCGAGGTTCTGGGCTATGCCACAGCAGTGCAGCGGGCCGTTGCCACCATAGGCGAGCATGGTGAAATCCTTCGGGTCGTATCCCCGTGCGCGCATCTCTGTGAACAGTCCGTTTGCCATGTTGTCGTCAACCTTCTGCCGAATAAGCAAGGCCGCTTCGATGGTTGAGCAGTCAAGTTCGTCACAGAGCGCGTCTTCAATTGCGGCAGCCGCCCGACGGGGGTTCAGAGGAATCGAACCACCCGCGTAGTTTTTGGGATCCAGATAGCCGAGTACCAGGTCTGCATCGGTCACCGTAGGTTTCATACCGCCCCGGTCGTAGCACGCTGGTCCCGGATCCGAACCGGCACTTTCCGGACCGCACTTGACCGTCTCATACATACGGTCGTAGGAAGCGATTGACCCACCGCCCGCGCCAAGCGTTACCAGATGCACCATCGGTACGGAGACCAGCCAGCGATCTACCACCGGATTGAAGTCGTAGTGCTTTATCCCGCCTTCAACCACGATGCCGATGTCGTAACTGGTTCCCCCCATGTCGGTTGCCACGACATTGCCGAGCGCAGCCTGCATCGCCAGGTGTTCGGATGCTGCGATGCCGGATACCGGGCCGGAATGGATCGTCTGCAACGCATCGGTCGAGTTCAGCTGTGCCATACCGCCCGAATTGTGAATCACCAGCATCGGCTTCTCATAACGATGGGCGCGCAGGTTTTGTTCCAGTGCCGAAAGGGCGTGATACATCGTCGAGTGAAGGTACCCGTCAACGATGGCAGATGTCGCACGGACGTACTCCCCCTTCCTTCCTGCTACCTGGTGGGACAGGATGACCGGAATCGCACCCAGGAGATGCGACGGATATTCTTCCAGCAGAATTTCCTCAATCCGTTCTTCATGGTCCGGATTAACGACACTATTAACCAGGGCCACCACGATGATCTCGGCCCCCTTGTCCACCAGCGAACGTATCTGCACGCGAACATCATCTTCATCCAGCCTCATGACCAGCTTGCCTTCAAAATCATGACGTTCTCGAACGCCGCGGATCATGTGCGGCAAGACAAGCGGATCCGGACGGGAGGCATTGGGGAGATCCTGCTTGCCAAGATTGTCCAACCCCTCGCCATATCCACGGGCGCGACTGAGCGGAACAGTCGCTTCAAAACCGGCGGTCACGAGCATGCCGATCCTTGGTCCCTTGTGTTCGATCAATGCGTTAGTACCCAAGGTAGTGGCATACCGTACAGAATCCACTCCCTTCAGAATCTCCTCCAACTCCAGTCCAAGAACGTTATAGGCCTTGCTCAGTGC
>JBAQPK010000311.1:0-3098 GCA_049305715.1 Desulfuromonadaceae bacterium
CAGTCTTGAGTGTCTTGTCTTTATCATCATTGATGTCAAAGCAACAGACTCCATCAATCTCCTTAATGTCCTCAACATACAACTGGCAGACCTCATTCAACCTGAGTCCTGAGTGCATACCTATCAATGGAATCCATGTTTTCTCTGGTGTATCAGCATCATGAGGGAGGTTATCATTGACCCTCTTTATGTCCTCTCTGTCATAAGCTTTTCTCTCAGTGTCGGGACTCCTCTTCTGTTTGATACTCAGGCCAGTAGCAGGATTCTCCTTTATGTGTCCCTCTCTCATGGCGTACAGCATCAAGGTATTAAGGCGGGAAGCGTTCTTATTGACAGACGTTATGCTCATTGGAGTGACAGTCAGCTCACCACTGTTGACCATATTAAGCACCTGTCTTGCTGTATGCTTTGGGTGACACTTGTAGAGGTTCGGAGGTAGCAGGGATAGGCTGTCTCTCAGTTCCCTTGCCTTCAGCCGGTCTATCGATTGAACTGGAACATCTCCCATAATGTCGATAATGAGTCTGAAGACTCCCTCTGTCTCTATTCGGGTCTTGTGTGTCCATTCGTGTTGACGGTCTTTTATGAACTGAGCTGATATGGTGGATAGGTTGACACCTGTAACAGCAGGAGCAACTACAGAAGGAGCTACAGGAGCCTCTGTGGTGACTTGTGGCTGTATCTCTCTGACTTTGTACCCTCTGCTGTCAAGAAGAGAGCATAGACGTTCCTGTGCCTGTTCAGGCGTGATGAAGTGGGAGCGAACCAAAGAGAATGTCTGAGAGATAGTTTGAAGATAGAGAAGGGCTGAATCTCTGGCTGTCTTCCTGTCTCTGGTCTTGAGTGACTTAATGATTTCAGCTTGTGGGATTACGGATGATAAGTCCCTAGGAACCCTTACACGTACCTGATAGTTACCCCGTCTGTTCTGTAGGTAGGAAAACATAAAGCCCTGACTCCTTCGTGTGTAGCAAAATGCGTTACACTAAAAGAATCAAGGCTTAAGTTGCTGTTATTACAGCATAAGGTAAAAATGGCGGAGAGGTAGGGATTCGAACCCTAGGTACGTTTCCGTACACCTGATTTCGAGTCAGGCACCATCGACCACTCGGACACCTCTCCGTGGGAACAACGTGTATAACCTATTTTGTTCACCATTTCAAGACCGGTTTTCATTTCCGCTGGCCATGACCGATATCGAAGTCACCGGAGGGTTTTTTGCGGGGACGAAGCGTTGCCGATCCCGCGATGAATACCCACCTGCCCGCCGTCAGTTTCCCCTCTGAAATAGGCGTCGCCGTTGATGTAGCTCCTGCGGCTGTGCATCGTCCGCAGATTGCCGATCTCATTCATCGCCTGTCTGATCAGCCCCTCTTTGACCGGGACCAGCGCGCCGGTGGTGACCGGCGTCCGGACTTTCTGCTCTTTCAGCCGGGCAGTGATCGTGGATACCGCCCCCAGATAATAGGAGTGGCGCATCAGCTCGCGGTGACGGTTGGCGGTCGTGCCCGCGACGTGCTGTTTCATGTAGGCGCTGCAGAGTTTCCTGACGGTCCGGTCCAGGCAGGTGAAGGTATAGGCGGCGATCTGCACATCGGCACCGACGCCGATAAAAGTCAACTTGCCGGTGGCGGGGTGGTGAACCGCCTGACAGTCGAACGCACTGCTGACGCCTGCGCTCAGGTGGCGCAGCCATTTCGGCAGGGTTTTCGATACGGCGGTTTCCACCTTGTCGGCTTTGTCCGGCCGGTGGGACGCATCAATGTCCGCCATCTCGAGGTTGTGCTCCGACAGCAGCCGCTGGGCATGGCCGGCCGCCAGCGCGGCCTCGTGTTCATTGCTGGAATTGGCCAGGGCCAGCAGCTTCCTGATCTTATCGATTATCTGCGTGTTTTCCACGACTGCACCATGCGGATTACTGCTTCTTTTCCGCCTCCTTGGATTCAAGGACGAAAGTGTAGAGATTCATACATTTTTGCAGCCGCTTCAGATAGATCTTCCTCGGAGTATCCTCCAGCGCCTCTACGGCCGGCTTGAGCTTCTCCCCCCTCTGCAGCAGCATCTTCAGCTCTTCCTTGGAAAATGACATGGCCTCGTCTGTTTTCGCGCAGATTTCCATAAACTCTTGCTTCCATGGCTCCTCCGCGCACGCGGTTGAACAGAGCCCCTGGTAGTGGAGTGATATAGGAGGGGCAAAAAACAGCATCAGGGTCATCGCCGTTACAGCTGCCGGTAATTTAAATCCGCTCATAATAATCCCCCGTGATTCCCGGATGGCATTTTTAAAGTTGTGTCTCGCAGTAAAAACTGCCGGGGTGATTCCGCCACATGCAGCTCCAAGAAGCAAATGTGTGTCATTGAACCGGCTTTGTGTGACATCGTTGACAATCCGTAAGCGGAAATGCCACGCTGGTGTGGCAGGCGCCGCAGTATTTACTGTCGAATATTTCAACCATCGAATACTTTGTACTTCCCTTCTTTACACCGAGGAACAGGTCGGGATGACAGAGTTCGCACCCGTTCCATACCGTATGCTTCTTGTGCGAAAAGATGATATCCGGCATATCCCCTGTTGCCGCTGCCAGGGAGAAATCCTTCTGGTTGGCCATGGCCGCCCGCTTTATTGAGATGCCCTCAAGGATGTCCACCGGTTTGATCAGTCCCTGCTCCTCAGCTTTTTCCCAGTCAATTCCATTGCCGAGTCTTCCCTTGGGAAGCCGTCCGGCCAGTTTTTCGAAAGCATCCTCTTTTCTGGAGTCGATTGTTTCGCTATGGCACTTCCTGCACCTGCCGTGATCTTCTTTGGTAACGTTCTTCGAACATGCTTCGAAAACTTTTTTGCCGCCGTGCACCATCTTGCCGTTGTGGCAGGTGCCGCAGTAGTATCCGCGCATGTTATCGGCGGCCTTTATCTGCGTAGCACCCGCCTTCATCGCAAAACCGATGTCCACGTGGCAGAGCCGGCAGGTGAACTTCTCCCGGTGGTTCCAGTGATCAAACGTTACCGGGGCAAGATTGTTTTTGACGGAGTAGTTGTTGATGACGACCATGCCGTATTCAAACGGTTTAGGTCGTTTTTTTCTGACACCGGTCTGGGC
>JBAQPK010000312.1:0-4966 GCA_049305715.1 Desulfuromonadaceae bacterium
GGCCATGACACGCTGCTGCTGGCCCGTCTGGTCGGCGCCCGTGGCCACGTCTGGGGTTTTGATATTCAGCCGCAGGCGATTGATGAAACGTCCCGCAGGCTTGTCGAAGCGGATCTGTCAAGCCGGGTGACGCTCCTGCCGGTCGGACACGAGGAGCTGGCAGAACATGTCACCGAACAGCTGCAGGTCGTGCTGTTCAATCTCGGCTACCGTCCGGGGGGGGATCGCGGCATCATCACCCGTTCGGATACAACCGTCAGCGCCCTGGAGCAATCACGGGGTCTGCTCGCAACGGGCGGAGTCGTGATCGCAACGGTTTATCCGGGGCACGACGGCGGCGCGGAGGAGCGGTCGGCCGTCGAGGACTGGGCGGCGGGTCTCAATCCGCGCACCCATCATTGCTGGCGCATGGGGCAGACCAACGTCAGCTCCGCTGCCCCTTATCTGCTCCTCGTCCAGAAGGTGCTCCGGAATGCTGCGTGACCTGCTCCCCTTCATAGTTATCCTGCCGTCACTGGCCTATTGCCTGATCTCGCTCTTCTGTGCACGGAAATATTTCAGCAGAGACGATCACCCCACTCCTCACCCCTCACCTCCAGGGGTTTCGATCCTGAAACCGGTCAAGGGGATGGACGAGAAGAGTTACGATAATTTCGCCTCGTTCTGTCGTCAGCAGTATCCGGGTGAACTGCAGCTGGTTTTTGCCGTCGCGTCACCTGACGACCCGGTTATTCCGGTCATCCGGCAGCTGATTCAGGATTTTCCCGCCCGCGACATCACGCTCAACATCAATGCGGCTCTGCACGGACCGAATTATAAAGTATCCAACCTGATCAACGCCTTTCCCCATGCCCGGCATGACATCATCATCGTCTGCGACAGCGACATCAAGGTTTCCCCTGACTATCTGCAGTCGGTGACCTCCCATTTTACCGACCGGCAGGTCGGCCTGGTCACGTCGCTGTACCGCACCTCCACCGTTCATGGCATCGCCACCGCCCTTGAGGCGACCGGCTTTACCGCGGAGATGATCCCCAATGTGCTGGTGGCACGTCAACTGGAGGGACTGACCTTCGCCCTGGGCGCATCGATGGCGGTCAGGCGCGAAGCGCTTCTGGCGATCGGCGGCTTTGACGCGCTGACCGGATACCTGGCCGATGACTATCAGCTCGGCAACAAGGTACACCTGGCCGGGTGGCGGATCGCTCTTGATCCCTGTTTTGTCGAGAGTGTCGTCAAGCCGGAAAATCACATGGCGGTGCTATCGCGGCAGCTGCGCTGGGCCCGGACCATGCGAGTCAGCCGGCCGGGAGGCTACCTGGCCTCCGGAGTTACCCTCCCCTTCCCCGCCGCTCTGCTGGCGACGCTGCTGGCGCCGTCACCGGGGGTCGGGTTGGCGGCGGTGACGCTGCTCTACGGAATCCGCCTGGGCGTCAGTACCCTCTTCAGCCGCCGCTTTGTCCGGGACGGCCTCTTGCCCCGCTGGCTCTGGCTGCTCCCGCTGCGGGACATGCTCGCTTTTTGCACCTGGGCGCTCTCTTTTCTGGGCAACCGCGTCGCCTGGCGCGGGAGCCGCTTTGTCCTGAAACCGGGAGGAAAGATCGAGGAGCTGGGCCGATGATTCGCACGTTCCCTTTCAACCTGACCGTGACTGTGGCGGCGCTGGCACTATCTATTCTGCTGCTGCTCTGCGCAGGCCCCGCTTCCGTCCCGGCTGCGGAAATCGATGTCGCATCCAAACCGACTATTATTGTCGGCGGTGACCGCGACTATCCCCCCTACGAATTTCTGGACAGGAACGGCCAGCCGGCTGGGTACAATGTCGATCTGACCAAGGCAATTGCCGATGTCATGGGGATGAAGGTCGAATTCCGCTTCGGCGGCTGGTCGGAGATGCGCAGTGCTCTTCTGGGCGGCACCGTCGGTGTGCTGCAGGGGATATCCTACTCGGAGGAGCGCACCAGAACCCTCTCGTTCTCCCCTCCCCACACGATCATCAATCATGCCATCTTCGCCCGGAAAGACACCCCCCCGGTCAGCACGATCGAGGAGCTGCGCGGCAAGAAAATCATCGTCTTTCAAGACGGCATCATGCACGACTACCTGGCATCGCTCGGCTTCGGGCCAAACCTGGTCATGACCGCGACACCTGCCGATGCGCTGCGTCTTCTGGCATCCGGCAAGCATGACTATGCCGTGCTGGCGATGCTCCCCGGCATGTACATCATCCGTGAACACAAGCTCTCCAACCTGGTCCCGGTTGCCAAAAGCATCTCGACCCGGAAATACTGCTATGCGGTGAAGAAAGGGAATGAGGAGCTTCTGGCGCGCTTCAACGAGGGGTTGGCGATCCTGAAGAAAACCGGCAAATATCAGGAGATCTATGACCGGTGGCTCGGGGTGCTCGGCCCTCCCAAGGTTGCCTGGGAAAAGGTGGTCTGGTACGGAGGCATGGTACTCGGGCCGTTGCTCCTGATACTGGCCGGCACGGTGGTCTGGTCGCGTACTCTTCAGAAGCGGGTCGCCCTGCGTACGGAAGAGCTGGCCCGGGAAGTGACCGAGCGCAAACGCGCGCTCGACGAGCTGAAACTCCATCAGGACAAGCTGATCCAGGCCGACAAGATGGCCTCACTCGGCATTCTTGTCGCCGGTGTGGCCCATGAGATCAACAATCCGAACGGCCTGATCCTGCTCAACATGCCGATCCTGAGGGAGGTCTATCAGGATGCCGAGGAGGTTCTTGAGGAGCGCTACCGGCATCAGGGCGATTTTACGCTGGGAGGGCTCCCGTACTCGCGCATGCGCGACGAGGTCCCGCATCTGCTCGAAGAGATGCAGGAAGGGGCCAATCGTATCAAGCGGATTGTCGAGGAGCTGAAGGACTTTGCCCGGCAGGACACCTCTGCGGCGGTCGAAGCAGTAGATTTCAATGCCGTCGTTCAGGCGGCCGTACGGCTGGTGGATTCATCGCTGCGTTCCGCCACCACCCGCTTCGCTGCACAGTATGCTCCCTCTCTCCCCCCGATCCTCGGCAACGCCCAACGGATCGAGCAGGTTGTCGTCAATCTGATCCTGAACGCCTGTCAGGCGCTGCCGGATATGGAGCGCGGCATCTTCCTGACCACCTTCCACGATCAGGGAGCGGGAGCCGTGGTGCTTAAACTGACTGATGAAGGGATCGGCATCGAACCGGAGCATATTCCACACCTGACCGATCCGTTCTTTACCACCAAGCGGGAAAGCGGCGGCACCGGCCTGGGGCTGTCCGTATCGGCCACCATTGTTGCTGAACACAACGGCACGCTTGAATTCGCTTCCACCCCCGGGGCCGGGACGACCGTGACCCTGACTATCCCGGCACTGCGAGGAGCCAAGCCATGAATGCATCTCTCTATCCATATTTCGGGGTTCTCCTCGTCGATGACGAACCGGCCTGGCTTCGCTCCCTGCGTCTCACGCTTGAACGCTCCGCCGGCATCACCAACATCATCACCAGCCAGGACAGCCGCGAGGTTTTGGATCTGCTGGAACGGCACGAAATAGGGCTGGTCCTGCTCGATCTGAACATGCCGCATCTGAGCGGCGACCAGCTGATCGGCATGATCGCCGAACGCCATCCGGAAATAGCGGTCATCGTCATCAGCGGCATGAACCAGATCGAGAGCGCGGTCAACTGCATCAAGCAGGGGGCCTTCGATTATTTTGTCAAGACGGTCGAGGAGGACCGGCTCGTCAGCGGTGTGCTGCGGGCAATACGGATGCTGGAACTGGAACGGCAGAATCGCGAGATGTCGAGCCGGATGCTGTCGGGAAAATTGAAACACCCGGCGGCCTTTGCCGGCATCGTCACGGCCGATCGCGCCATGCATGCCATTTTCTCCTATATCGAAGCGGTGGCGCTGAGTACGGAACCGCTGCTGATTCTGGGTGAAAGCGGTGTCGGCAAGGAACTGATCGCCAAGGCCGCCCACACCCTGAGCGGCTGTCGCGGCCAGCTGGTATCGGTGAACGTGGCAGGGCTTGATGACGCGGTCTTCGCCGATACCCTTTTCGGACATATGCGCGGGGCCTTCACGGGAGCCGATCAGCCGCGCCGCGGCATGATCGAGGAAGCCGTTGACGGTACGCTTTTCCTGGATGAAATCGGTGATCTGAGCATCGCCTCCCAGGTCAAGTTGCTGCGGCTGCTTCAGGAAGGAGAATATTTCCCGCTCGGAAGCGACCGTCCCAAACGCCTCAAAGCCCGTGTGGTTGTCGCCACTCACCAGAATCTGTCACTCAAGCAGGAGAGCGGCTCGTTCCGGCGCGACCTTTATTACCGGCTTTGCACGCATATGGTTCATGTCCCTCCGCTGCGTGAGCGTAAAGGAGATCTGGCGCCGCTTCTGGACCATTTTCTTGCCGAGGCCGCGCGCGCCCTCGGCAAGAAAAAACCGACCCCGCCGAGGGAGCTGCTACAGCTTCTGACTACCTACAGTTTTCCCGGCAACGTCCGCGAATTGAAGGCACTCGTGTATAACGCCGTCAGCGTCCACCGTGACCGGGTACTTTCGATGGATACCTTTCTGAAAACGGTTATCCGCCCGGAAACGAAGATGAATCTCCCCGTGGTGGCCGGACCGGAAAAAAATATTTTTGCCGACCTGGAGCGGCTGCCAACCTTTGGTGAAGCGGCCGAACTGCTCGTTGAAGAGGCGATGTCCCGCGCCAACGGCAACCAGACCATCGCCGCCCGCCTCCTCGGGATATCCCAACCGGCCCTCAGCAAACGCCTCAAGCTTCGCAGCCCGGCTCCGGATTGAATTCTTCACAGAATCCCGTTCTACCTTTTGGCATATCCAGATCGCTCCCTGAAGGGGCATAACCTGGGTTATAGACCATAACCCAGGTTATGGCGGCCCAACTCCCCGTATATACTGCACAATATTTGCCTACATTCTCCTGCGTCACATCTCCCGGTTATACC
>JBAQPK010000313.1:0-3820 GCA_049305715.1 Desulfuromonadaceae bacterium
GGTGACTCTCGCCAACACCAAAAAAGAAGGCAAAGAAAAAGACGTTGACCAAATGGTCACTGGGAAAACGGACGATCCCACCGCAGTTCTCACGAGAAGAATGGAAAGTAAGAAAAGTTCTGATTCCGACACAGGAAACACCAACAAGTTTGTGGTTCCGGAGATCCTCTCGGAATATGTCCTGAAACTGGACGGAATTACCATCGGCAGTACCAGCATGATCATTTGGACCAAGGGTGAGGGTGACGAAAAGCCTGTCCCAACTTTTTTTGACCTGAAGGTCACCGGAGATCGTGAGGCAATTGAAACGCAGCTGAAAGAAACCGCGCCCAACGATACGATCAACGTCCAGTACGCCAACGATACCGTGGTTCTCTCCGGCAATGTCGCCAACGACCAGACCAGGACAAAAGCCATGGAGATTGCCAAGGCATATGCTCCCAAGGTTCTTAACAATATCACCGTAAACGAACCGCAACAGGTGCTCTTGCAGGTCAAGGTAGCCCAAGTGGACAAGACGTCCCTCAAGAAACTCGGCATAAGTTTCCTGGTCAAAGGAAACACGGCTGAAGGCTTTTCCAATATCATCGGCGCACCGGCCGATGATATTGCAGGAAAAGCAGCAGCCCTCGGCAACTATAACCCGCTTGATGCCTTTCAGGTTGGAGTTTCATACTTCCCGGCAGGAATCGGCGCAGTACTTCAGGCACTTAACTCCAAAGGGCTTGCCAAGGTTTTGGCTGAACCAAATCTTCTCGTCAAAAGTGCCCAGGAAGGAAACTTCTTGGCCGGGACCAGAATCCCACTCAGCATAGTCGAAAGTTCAGGCGGCCAGGCGACCACAACAATACGGTATGAAACCGTCGGCATCAAGCTCAAGTTCAAGCCAGAAGTTCTGGAGAACGGTTTGATTTCCCTGAAGATAAATCCAGCGGAGGTGAGCAGCATCCAAGGGTTTCTTCCGGTTAACGGTTATCCGATAATTGACACCAGAACTGTAGATACCAGCGTTGAGCTGAGAGACGGAGAAAGCCTCGTTCTGGCCGGTCTCCTCCAGGAAGAAGAAATCAAGTCGATGTCCAAGATTCCGCTCCTGGGAGATATCCCTATCCTGGGCGCGCTGTTCCGCTCCACCAGTAAAGATATCAAGGAAAAGGAACTTGTTTTCTTTATTACACCGAAAATTATAAAACCAAATGCGCCGGGAGTTAAGACCGAACTGCCGACCGATAAAAAGCTTACTCCTGAGCAGGAGAAGGAGCTCACATGGATGCCATCGGGAGAGTAAAGAAGATAAATAATAATAAGGGTGTTGCTGTTGTCTACCTCGCACTGATGATTGTAGTCCTCGTGGCCTTCGTTGGTCTTGCCGTGGACATAGGCTATATGTATGTCGCCAAGGGACAGTTGCAGAATGCTGCTGATTCTGCCGCTTTGGCAGGAGCAGCCAAACTGCCAGGAGATAAAACCGGTATTATGACCGTCGTACGAACAGAGGCGAAGGTTTTTGGTGAAAAGAATATTGTTGTCCCAAGTAAAACGCAGATACAGATAGCCAGCAACAACACTAATAGCTTAACAAATGACAATGATATAACTGTTGGCAGATGGGATAGAATTAACGGCTACCGAGACGGAGTAACCCCATTTAACGCCGTCAAGGCGAGAGCACGGAGAAGCACAGACTCACCCGGTGGGCCAGTTAATCTTTTCTTTGCTCGTGTTATGGGTTGGGAGACAATGGACACGTCCGCAACGGCTGTGGCAGCAATGATTGCTGAAGCCACCACCTATTTTTCAGTATGTCAGAACTTCTGCTCGGTAGGTTCGGTAGCTACAACAGATGGAACTGAATACATTTTAGATCCTCCACGTGTTTTGGTAACCGGTACAGCAGAGAGTGCCCCCGACACCACGACACCTTTCGAAAACCTCTTTGCATGGTCATCATTAACAGAAAAACCGACAGGCCCAGGTTTCAGTCTGAATGATATAATCTGCAGTAATTCACCAAATACGGAGACGTGCGGCTATCCGATATACACAACAATGGGAGGGGACACCACAACCATGAGGAAAATGGAATCCGTGATGTACAACCCCACCATTGATGTTGCCAACAAGGATAAAGATGCTGATGGAAATGTAATAGTACCTGTTACTGGCTGGAATGTAACGATACCCGTTACAGAAACATGCCCTCCCGGACAACAAGGGATTGGTGTGGGTGTAGATCCGCATCCCGTATGGGGATACGTGACAATTCACATAAAAGCAATATGTGTACCAGGAGGAGGGCCTGGTTGCAGTGGCAGCACTGGATACTCTGCACCTATGAGCGTATGTAGCTCTTATCCAGGGCAGAAGGTCATTATCATCGACAAAATAACATGCACTTCCTGCGCGAATCCCGGCGCTCTTGAAGGACTTAAACCTAAGTTAGTAGAGTAAATATATCTGATATCCATCAAGTAATGAATAGAACGTTATGAATAAAGGGACCAGAGCTTTATGCCTCCACATATTACATTAGTTATCATAGACAGTGACACTACAGTACGGGAATCCATTGAGGCTACTCTCAAACCGTTTTTCGAAACTATTTCAATAGCCGGCGCTGTCGACAATTTCAACGACGGCGTCAAGCTAATTGAAAAGACTTCCCCCAATGTCGTTATTCTGGAGGTTCATGACATCCAGCGAGGGATTCAGGAAGTACAGCTCATCACATCCAAATTCCCCCGGACGTCGGTTATTGTCAGTTCCACTGAAAAAAATTCCGACTGGATCCTCTCGCTGATGCGCGCGGGGGCCGTTGAGTATATGTTACGCCCCATTACCCAGGAAGAACTGAAACAGGCTTTGCAAAAAGTCGGTCGATTCATTTTTGCGAAGCCCGCCGAGGAGGTACTGACAGGAAAGATCATCTCCGTCTACTACCCGACCGGGGGCATGGGCACAACAACCGTTGCGGTAAACCTGGCTGCCAGCCTCGCTTTGGAAGGAACCAAGGTCGCCCTGGTTGATCTCAACCTTTTTTCCGGCGATATAAGTACCTTTCTCGATGTCAACCCGACCTACACCTTGAGCAGCGTTACCAGCAACATCGACCGTCTCGACGCCAACTTCCTCATGAGCGTCATGACCAGACATTCCTCCGGCCCTTTTGTACTGACCGAACCGGTCGAGGTTGATGATGCAATTTCCATTACGCCAGAGCAGGTTCAACGCATTCTGAAGTTCCTGAGAGGAGTTTTCAACTATGTTGTAGTCGATTGCGGGGGACAACTTGCCGGCTGCAATATGGCTGTTTTTGAAAGCTCTGACCTTATCCTGTTCACCACAGCCCTGAGCCTGCCGGCCCTCAAAAATACCAAACGCTACCTTACAGCATTGGAAAGAAAAGGATTCCGCAGAGACCGGGTTAAACTAGTCGTCAACCGCTTCCTGCAAAAAGCCGACATTCAGATAAAGGATGCCGAAAAGGTATTGGGTGTCACCGTGTTCCAGATTATTCCGAACGATTATCTGGAAGTAGTCACCTCCATAAACAAGGGGATACCGGTCGTGACACTGTCGCCCCGCTCGCTTGTCAGCAAAGCGATATTGAATCTCGCTGAACTCGTAAAATAGTCGAAATAAAGCAAACAAGGAATGATGCATGGCACTTAACGATACTTTTGGAACGCAAAACACCCACAACCCAACGGCAATCAAGGATCAGGAGTTTTTCCAGGATCTGAAAAGCCGTATTCACCGGCGTCTGATCGAACGGCTTGATCTATCCAAACTGGATCTACTCGGCAGCAATGAGCTGGTC
>JBAQPK010000314.1:0-1631 GCA_049305715.1 Desulfuromonadaceae bacterium
ACGTAAGGACGTTCCGGCTTTGGAGGAGTTATCCCTGTTTTCCCGGGTGGAGAAAGCAGATAATAACCGGCAACTACTCCGACAATCAGAATCAATATCACCAGCGCAGCCGTCCGGGATCCGGACGGCTGCTTTCTGGATTTATTTTTGGAGGGTACGGCCATTATTTACCGGTGCGGTCGGTTGCAGTATCGCGCAGTTTACGTATGACGTGAGAACTTGATCTCATAAATTATTACTTTTCATTTCCCATCGACTTGATAAGTTCCCACCCTTTAAGCAGATCAAGGGCACGAAGTACCTGATAATCATTTTTCAGACTTTCTTCGAGTTTTTGTGGAATTTTTTCCGTTTTCTCTTCTTTTTTATCGACCTTTTTCTCATCTTTTTTAACATCAGCAGCATCTATTTTGGTTTTATCTTCTGTTTCGAAGTGGTTCTCAAGATCTTTTTCGCGCAGATGCATGGAATCTTTTTTACCGGTCGTTTTGGGAAGTTCCACCGCCTCGACCGCAATGTCAGGCGTTATACCTTTGGCTTGAATAGAACGACCTTTGGGGGTGTAATAGCGGGCGGTAGTCAAACGGAGGCCGGAATCATCCGACAGCGGGATAATGGTCTGTACCGACCCTTTGCCAAAGCTCTGGGTCCCCAGAATAATTGCACGCTTATGATCCTGAAGGGCTCCGGCAACAATTTCCGATGCACTGGCGCTCCCGCCGTTGATTACAACAACGATCGGATAATTCGGTTCTTTGCTACCTTTTTTGGCGGTAAACTGCATTTTAGAGTCTTTTTCGCGCCCTTCCGTATAGACAATCATCTGCCCTTCGGGAACAAAATGGTCGGCAACCTTCACCGCCTGATCAAGCAAACCGCCCGGATCGTTACGCATGTCTAGCACGAGTCCCTTAAGCTCAGCCTTGTTTTCTTCCTTCATGATTTTCAGCGCCTTCATCATGTCATCATCTGTTTTTTCCTGAAACTGGGCAATGCGCAGATATGCATAACCGTCATCCATCAGGTGGAACCGGACGCTCTTGACCTGGATGATATCACGAACGAGCGAGTATTCTTTCGGCTTGTCAAACCCCTCGCGCATAATGGTCAGGACAACTTTGGATCCCTTTTGGCCCCGCATGCGCTTGACGGCATCGTTGATATTCAGATCCTTGGTAAATTTGTCGTCGATTTTGAGAATCATGTCACCCGCTTTGATCCCGGCTTTGAATGCGGGCGTATCCTCAATTGGAGAAATAACGGTCAGGACTCCGTCCTTGATGGAAATTTCGATTCCCAGCCCGCCAAATGCCCCTTTGGTATCTATTTTCATCTCTTTATAGGTATCGGGAGGCATAAATGAGCTGTGAGGGTCAAGGGACGAAAGCATCCCATTGATTGCTCCGTAGACAAGTTTTTTGGTTTCCACATCTTCAACATAGCTTTTCTTAATGATCGCCATGACGTCGGTAAAGAGTTCGATCGACTCGTAGTCGCTCCCCTTCCCCTCTGCGGAACTGTGCCTTTGTGAACTTATGATGAAGATGGACAGAAATGCCACAATAATTGCAAAACCAGCGATCATCCTTGTTTTTTTGCTGCCGGGTGTACTCATTTGTTTCCTCCAGATG
>JBAQPK010000315.1:0-9973 GCA_049305715.1 Desulfuromonadaceae bacterium
CTGCCGGGGAGGAGCTCCTTGCCGATCCGGACCTCGCCATCCTCGAAGCTGAGATATTCATCAGACATCGTACCCCTCCACCAGCGCCTCCAGCTGTTTAATGAAGTCGGAACCATTGCTCACGCCGGGCAGGGTGAGATTGTTGATCTGGACCACGAACTTTTTGCCCTCTCCGGAGGAACGCTGCCCTTCGACTCCGCTCTGGGAACGTGCCGGTGGCTGAGCGGTGTCGAAGCCGGGAGGCTGCACGGCGATGCTGGTCGTCAGGGCGGCACCGGCCAAAGCCGTCGCCATTGTCCTCTGTAGCCCGCCGGCCGCGCCGGTGATGCCCTCGCCCATGGTGGTCATGATCCGCTGTCCGGAGAGGGTTAGTTGTGAGAGCGGCCCTTCCTTGGCATCGGAAAAGGGGAGCAGGTTGCGGACCTTGGCGAAGATGCTTTTGATGGCATTCACCGGGGCCATGGCCATGGATGAGATACCGGAGACCAGGGTGGAAATAATGGCCCGGCCCGATTCGAACATGTTGAGCCAGCCGTTGATGGTGGCGAGCTTCATCAGGTTGCCGATCAGGAAGCCGATAAAGAAGTTGATGAACTCGATAACCGTCCGCACGGCCTCAAACTTGGTATAGAGCCAGACAAGCGCGGCCACTACCGCGACGATCGCAACGACGATCCAGGTGAGGGGATTGGCCAGCAGAGCGGCCGTGAAGCTCCAGACGGCCGGAATCAGCCCGACCAGCGCGGCCTTGACCAGCACGATTCCCTGCAGCAACAGGGCGTATCCCATGGTCATCTTCAATACCACGGTGCCGCCCAGGCCGATGACCAGCAGCAGGCCGCCGATCGCCAGGGCGGCTGCGGTGACCGCTACCGCAATCCCGGCAATGATCCCGGCGGTTTTCGGGTTGGCGATGATCCAGGAGTCGAGCTTGCCGGCCAGATCGTTTACCAGTTTCATGATGCCGCTCAGCCCGGCTACTTTTGTGACCACCGCGCCGATATGGGCAACCACGTTAGCGAGCGTACCGGTGAGCGTTTCCCACTGCATCTTGGTGCCGGACATGATCTCGTTGATCTTGGTCTGCATGTCCGCCTGATTCTTCATTTTCAGGGTCATCGCGTCGAAGCCGGCCACGCCCTGGTTGATGAATACGGAGAGCGGGCGGGAGGCTTCCTGGCCGAACAGCTTGGAGAGCACGATCAGTTGTTCCTGGGGATTGATGGCGCGGAGTTTTTCCAGCTCCGCCATCATGTTCCGGATGCCGACAAAGTTGCCGGCGCCGTCGAAAAAGTTCAGCTTGATCCCCTTGGCGTCCAGGATCGGGCCGATCAGCTTCTTGATTTTGCCGGAGTCCAGCTTGCTGCTTATTTCGGCCATGCGGGAGAGCGCCATGGCGAAGTTTGTCCCGGCCTGGCTTCCTTCTATACTGGAGGTGGCCATCATGCCGATCGCGGCGCTGACGTCCTGTCCGGCGGCGAGCCCCTGCACGCGCAGCGCCTTCAGCGATGCACCGGAGTATTTGAGTGATTCGGCCAGATCCGTGACGTTGACCCCGGCCGCGCCTTTGAGCCGCTGCAGGATATCCATGAACGGCACGGCGTCCTTGTCGGCGATGCCCAGCGCCTCGGTAAACTTGGCGACGTGGGTAGCCGCCTGGACAAACGGCACCTTCATCAATACGGCGAACTTCGCGGCCGCTTCACCCATGCCGCCCAGGATTATGTTGGTCTGCACCCCCTGCTCTCGCAGCGCGGTGAACATCTCGATCATGTCCTTGGTGGATCCGGGGAGGGAGCTGCCGAGCTCTTCGGCCAGCTTGTTCAGCTTGCCGTATTCGGCCCCCACCTGGCCGGTGGAATTCATAAGGAGCGTGCGGAGGTGGAGCTGCGCTTCCTCCAGGTTGGCAAACTGGGTCACGGCGATGCCGAGGCCGAGAGCGCCGACAACCCCGGCACCGGCAATCCACTGGCCATAGTCCTTGAACTTGTCAAAGACCGGCTGCAGCTTCTTTACCTTGGCTTCCAGGGTATCGATGGTTCTGCCGATGGCCGTAACCGGTCCGGAGACCAGGTCGGTTATCTTGAGAAGTATGCCGAGCTTGAAGATGCTTTCCACGATAACTCCTAATTATGAAGGTTGAATTTTGAATTATGAATTGACGTCAAATTCATCCTTCATCCTTCATAATTCATCCTTGCCTTTACTTGCCGTTACTTCCCGCCCATCCCTTTCGCCACGGCGTTGGTCATTACCAGCGCCGTGCGCTCTTCGATCCATAACGCTTCCGTGTACTGTTTCAGCAACCCTTCCAGATCCTGATCCGGCTCTACCCGGAGGTAATGCCGGATCAGGATCTCCATCTGCCGGAGAGGATTTCCCTTCAGCTCCTCGCGAAGCTCTATAACTTTTTTGTGCTGAAATCCTCATTCATACCGACCGCTGCCTGCAGCGCACTATTCAGCGCCACCATGCGGCCGGGGTTCTCTTTAAACTCCAGCGCCAGCTCCTCGCCGGTCGGAGCGATCGCCTTTTCGATGACCAGCTGCTTTACCGCCTGGGTGGCTTTGCCCTTGGTGGCCGTGGCGATGAAGCGCTCGATATCCTTTGAGCCCGGCTTCTCGAAATAATATTTCTGCTCGTCATCACCGGTCAACTCCAGGATGGATTTTCCTGCTGCCTGGGCATCGGTGACTGCTTTGGGTAACGTTTTCGACATGTGCGACTCCTTTTTCATAATTCATAATTCATAATTCACAATTCATAATTGCCGTTATTTCGGCACCAGCGCCGGGATCATGCCCCAGACGATCGGGGACAGAACCTTCAGGTCATACTTGCGGGCGCCGACGTTGTCGTCTCCCTGTTTCGCCCCGCTGCTGGTCTTGACGATCTTGCAGAGCGGCAGCATGTCGGTAATGATCGGCTGGCCGGTTGGCGCGTAGCAGACGATGATCGGGAACGGCATGCTGTCGTAAATCCCGCCACCGCCCGATGCCGCCAACGCCGCCGCCAGCATCTCGGCCGCGTCGATATCCAGCTCCATCTTGGCCGATGCCTTGTAGTTTTTCCGGCCATAGCCACGGGGTTGTGATCCCTTGCCGTAGCGCTCCTCGATCGGCCGCTCGTCATCGTAATCGATGTTGGTGATACCGATGGCGATCCCGCCGGGGAGCATTATTTCGACCGATTCCCAGTCGTACAGACTTCCGTTTATCATGATGTGTCTCCTTTCAGTCGCGGTTCAAGGTTCAAGGTTCGAAGTTCAAGGTTTTAACTACGAACGTTGAACATTGAACGTTGAACGGATTTTATTTCAGTCTCGGATCGAACGCGCCGCCGGCGTAGACATAGCTGGCGTACAGCTTGATCGTGCGGATGATCGGGATGCCGATCAGCTTCATCTCCACCGCGACGCCGTTATTGACGATGTCCTGTCCGGCCGGGATAGTGACCTGGTGGCCGGCCATCTCTGACGGCACCGCCTTGACCAGGGTGTTGAGGGCGTTCTCGATGCCGACCTGCAGATACGCCAGACCGGCGGCGCCTTCGCCCAGGGTCGGATCACCCGCCTCGTCATACATGCTCTTCAGCGCGGCAATACGGGCCTTGCGCAGCGCCTTGAAGACTACCCGCAGCACGGTGAGGAACTGATAGTCACTGGTGGCATCGGCCATGGTGCGTTCATCGCCCCAGTAGGTTCCGGAGAGACCGGCATAGCGGCGGGCGGTGATGTAGCCGGCGGTTTCCAGTGTCGCCTGGTGAGCCTCGGTATAGAGACTTGGCAGGGAGAGCGGCGCGATGTTGCCGTCACGGACCCGTCCCAGGGCGCGCATGACCGGAATTGCCAGCAGGCGACCGGCTGCCAGACCGGCGGCGTTGCGGGTGAGGCGGCGGCCGGTCGTGTCCGAAATTTCGCCATAGGCGGCAACCACGGCTACGAAGCGGTGGGCAAAGCCCTGACGTTCCAGGACAAGAGCAGCGGTCCATTCGTCAATAGTCTCGTTGGCGAAGGGGAGACGCGTCTCGGCGAGGAAGAACGTGGGGCGGTGGAGGTTCCACAACGTATCGGCCTGGACGCCCAGGGCGGTCCAGTCGCTGGAGTCGGACGGCCCGACCACGTGGACGAATTCCACGTCATAGAGCCCCAGCGGGATCTCCAATGCGTCCAGCACGCCGGAGACGGTCGGGACCGGGGAGAGGAGCTGGAACGAATAGGTGTCGCCGGCCACGGCATCGCCAATCGGGAAGGTGACCACCACGCCGGTTGTGCCGACATCGATCAGGCCGTCAACCGGAATCGTCCGGACAGCGCCCCACGAATCGCCGCCGTCAAGAGACATTTGATAGGTGCCGATATTGCGGGCACCGGCGGACATGATCAGGATCTGCACATCGGCGGCGGCCTTGACCGTGCCGGCGGCGGCGATATCCGGACCGGCTCCGACCTTGTCGATCGGCCCGATCGAAGCGCGGACCAGAATGCTATAGGTATCGGCGGCAACATGCACACCGGCTGCCAGGACTATCGTGGCGCCGGTGGCGCCGATCGCGATCTGCCCGTTTGCCGGGGTGGGGCCGGTTACGCCCCAGGTGGCGCCGCCATCCTCGGACAATTTGTAGGTGGCCACGCCCAATGCTCCGCCAACCACGATCGAGACAACCGCATCGGCATTATCGGCGGCGACGCCGCTGACTACCGCCTCCGGTCCGGGGCCGACATGTTCGACGGGAGTGATGTACCCGCCGGCAATGCCTGCCACCGGTACGGCGATCACCAGCGGACCCTGCCCGCCGGTGGCAAACACATCCCGCAGCCGATCGACCAGCGGACCGACGCCGAGTAGCGCTTCCAGGTTGGAAGATTTGCCGAGCAGATACCCCTGGCCAACCACTCCCACGGAGCAGACACCGGTTACGATACAGGCACCCTCGACTCCGCCGGGGGCGAGCCCGGATGTGCCATCAACAAGGAATTCAAAAACATCATTCATAAAATGCTCCTTTCAGGCGCTGTTCTAGGTTCAAGGTTCAAGGTTCAAGGTTTTAACGTCGAACTTTGAACATTGAACGTTGAACAAGTTTTAGTTTCTGCCGCTTCCCATGGGACGCCTGGTATAGGCGGTCATGGCGGTTTCGAATTCGGTGGCGGTCACCTGTTTGCCTTCGGACCAGCCGTTGGCGCGGCACATGCCGGCCAGCTGCGGGGCGGGCATGCCGCGCTCGCCTGCCAATTCATCCACCGGCTGCAGCCGTTCCTGCGCTCTCGATTTCTGGGCGACCATGCTGGTCGGGATCCTGCTTTTTTCGACTGTTTCGGACATCGGGAAACCTCCTCGTTTCTAAATTTTGAATTCTGAATGATGAATTATGAATTTTTTAAGCCTTCAACCTTCATCCTTTAGCCGATCTGCGGTGTAATCGTTATGCTTGGGATCAGCGCCCGGGTTCTGCTGGTCTGGATGCCGCCGTTGAACTGCACCCGGACGATCCCCAGGGGGGGACGATCGAGTTTGCGCCCCTGCTCCTGTTCGCTATCCCAGGGGATGGCGCTGTCCTGGGGCTCGATCAGGATCACGCTGTCATCTGCGCCGAGAATATGGTGATGCTCGGCCACCGCCTGGCTGAACTGCTCGACCAGGCCGGTGAAGCTGGCCGTACCGTAGAGATCATCCGCCGGGGCGAACAGCAGACAGCGAAACAAGATCTCCCGGTTGAAGCGGCGGCGGAGCAGCGTCTCGGTTTTGGCTAGGGCGTCCCGGCTCTTGCCGATCAACCGGCCGTTATGGCGGTTGCGATCGATCAGCGGCAGGCAGCAGACGGCGTAATCGTTGTCTTTCATGAAGTCCCTGGGGAGCTCTTGAAAGAAGATATTAGGCTTCAGCTCCCCGCCCCAATATGGCCGAGTGCCTTCCCAAAGGGTTAGTTCCTGGAGGCGATCGTTCAGAAATTTCATGCAGGTTTGTTTCATCGCATCACCAGGTCGCGTACGCGGCGCGCACCCAGGTATTGGTGGCGCTGCACAGATAGCGATACGTCGCGGTTTCCCGGATTTCCCCGAGGGTGCAGGCGGCCGTGGCCGATGCCGGGGCGGTACTGAGGGCGGAGAGATTGTATTGGGTGGCGGTTGCGGTGCCAACAACATGTAGCGGCGTGGAGGGACTGGTGATGCCAATACCAACTTTGCCATCTGCTTTGATAATAAACAGGTTTCCGGTTGTCGCGGCCGGGGATGACACTCTAACTATGTCGCTAACTCCTCCCGCATACCCCCTGACCGCTAATGTCGGCACAGAATCGGAGACGGGGGCTATATTAAATCGGGCGCCCAAATCAATACCACCGGCTCTTGTACTCCCTCCTGCGGCGTTAAATTGTACAGTACCAGCGTCAACGCTGAACCATTCGGAATTGGTACTTGCCTGTACAAGAAATGACCCGTTTATTCCTAAGCTTGAGCCTCCGACAGCCAGCATTTTTGTTGGAGCAGATGTCCCCACTCCCACCCGCCCATTGACCTCGTCAACATGCAGGACTCCAATATTGATACCAGATACGGATTTAGTCGCAGAACTGGTACCTGTGATAGTGATTGCTTCACCATTTCCCGTCCCACCTGTGACCGTCTGGCCGCCGGCTTTGCCAGCCGATACAACCAGTCCGGATAAATTCTGATCGCCGGTATTCGTGCCGCTGGTATTCGCTAGCCGGGCAAGTGCCGTGTCTATCGCGGTATGTGCGGTGATGCCGATGTTGGCGAGAGCCAGGTGGTCAGTGGTTCCAGCCGGGCCAGTGGGGCCTTGGATGCCTTGCGGACCGGGAACGGTAGAGTCGGCACCCGGTATCCCCGGTATCCCCGGCACACCCGGTATACCCTGCACACCCGGTATTCCCTGGGGACCGGGGACGATCAGTGAGAGCGTATCATTGCCGCTGGTGTTGATCGTCACCGTCGGCTGGGTGCTGGAGGTGATCGTGATCTGCGTGGGCTGCGGCCGGATGACGGTGATGGTGTCGCCAGCGGCAAATACCGGCTTGCACAAAGCAAAAGCCAACATGATTGTAGCGGCCAGAATACGTTTCATATTCACCTCGTCACCGTGGGCCGAACGATGCATTTGCCGGATAGTCGATACGATACCAGCCCGGAGGCATCGGTACGGCGCAAGTCCCAGACCCCCGCCGCACCGCTCTGCGCCAAGGTCTGAGCTTTTGACAGTTTCACTGTGATGTTACCGGCGGCAGGATTGTTGGTAAAAGCGCTGTAGGTGGCAAACACGATACCGGCGGGAGCCGGTGCGCTCCGGAACTGTGCGGCGTAGGTAGTACCCGACAGATTGATCGGCGTGCCGTTATTCGACTCGGTAACGGTGAGAATGTAATCCTCCCCGGCCTGCATCAGGATGTCGTAAATGCCGGGATTGAAGGCGCTGGCCGGGACAACCGGCGTGATTAGCAGCAATGCAATAACTATTAAACGTTTCATCCAGTCCCTCCGTTTCATTTCTTGAAGACCTCGATTGCGATTCCCTTCAGCTCTTGCAAAATCCCGGTTTTCATCTCGTCAAAGGTCGGCTTCCACAATTTGCGGGCCGGGATCTTCTTGCCGTCATCGTCCGGCTGTTCGTGGATCAGGGCGATATCGGTTACATCGGCGCCGTCCTTGCTCTTCACTCCCCGTTTCACCCCCACCGCTCCGGAGAAATTGCCTTCCTGGGCGGTAGTGATGTTCGAATACATCTGGTTCGTGGCCCGCAGGATGTCCGGAGAGAGCTTTTTCTTTTCCTTGTGTTTGGTGTAGGCTTCGCTGAGCGGAGTCCACTCCAGATCCTGTTTGTCGATGTGACCGAGCACCTTGGCCTCGATCAGTTTCAACTGCCGGCCGATAGTGCGGCGGGACTCACTTTTCATCTTCGGGCTGGCCTCGTTTAAGACCCGCTTCAGCGCTGCCCAGTCCCCGGTTAATTCCACTGCGCTCATGCTTCGCTCCGTTGGTTCAATGTTCGAGGTTCAATGTTTAAACCTTGAACCTCGAACCTTGAACCGCCTCACCTTTGCACCGTCAGCCGCACCAGGATCGGCACCCCGCGAAAGACCCCCTTGTCGGTAATCTTCACCAGGACGAAGCGCTTCCCCTGGAAAATCAGCTTGTCATCCTCGCTGATCAGCAGCAGGTCCGTGTCCGGATCCGTGAGTCCCTGCTCCGACAGATAGTCCCGGTTGAAGCTGACCACAAAGCGCTCCACCGTCTCCCGCTGCGCTTCCTGGACGTACGCCTCGCCGTTGACATTACCGTAGCTACCGACATCGTCAGGCTTCCATCCGGCGAGCAGAGGGATCTCTTCGCCGGTTTTGCGCTTCAGCGTGACCGGAGTTTTGTGGAACGTGTCGGTCAGATCCCGCATCGCCTGGCGGAACTCATCAACACCGGCCTGGTCGATGAGATCACTCATCGGTCACCACGATCATCGCGACGCCGCTGTCGGTTGCAGTGGAGAGGGCGGCCGTGCGGTTGGCGATCGAGGTTGTCAGCTGGCTGCCCATCAGCTTCAGGAAGTCAAGCTTGTCGGCGAACTTGGCCTTGCCGGCCCCGTCCCCCTCGGCCTCCGCCAGTGACTTCTTGTATTTGCTCATCGCCGGCAGAATCAGCGCCTTGGCGGCCAGGTCGGCGATCAGCGACTTTTGCCGGGTGGACAGGTCGGCTTCAGCCGTCCCCTCGTAGCCGGCATCGGCGGTTGCTTCCCTGATGACCCGCCCCAGGGAGGCGGCGAATAACGCCGCCTCGTCCGGAAGCCGGTCACCAACCATGTCCAGAATGGTGTCCATTACTGCTGTGTGAAGACGTAGGCGGCATCGGTAAAGATGCGGCTGAATCCGAGTACGTTGCTGATCACGGTCTTTTCGAGCTGTTTGTCGATGACCTTGTCGGTCTCGATCAGCTCGGCGCCGGACTCCTTGACCAATTCGAGAGCCGCATTCTTGGCCACGGCCACCAGATTCTTGTCACCAAGGGTCGTTTCGGTCCAGTTGAAGCGCTTGAGGTCATTGCCAAAAGCCGGGGCGATCTTGCCGCTTTTGGCGGTGTCGAACAGCAGTGGATCCTTGAACTCGTTCAGTTTCAGCATGGTTTTCAGGAGCGCCGTTTTGGCGGTCCAAACCGTGGCCTCCCAGGTCTCCATGTCGAGGAAGAATTCGAGCAGCGCGTCATAGCTAATGGCGGCGGCATTGGTTGCCGGGGCGGCGTTGTTGTTGCCGTCGCCGTTGATAATGTTGTACATCGCATAGGCGACGTTGCGCTTGGCCAGCCGCTGGCCGATCAGCTGCATGTGAATGGCGAGCAACGGCAGTTTCATGCGGCGCAGTACTTCGTAACTGACGTCAAGGGCGATGCCGAGTTTGGCCAGCTTGATCGTGTTCTTATCGATGGTGATGGCAACGGTCGGGAAAGGAGCGCCTTCGGTGACCCGCTTGAAATCGATCTTCTTGGCGTCGAATTGAGCGTTAACCGATTCATAAACGCCGCTGTCGATCGTGGTAGTAGTGGCGATCAGCTCCTCAAGGGTCAGGTCGAAGCGTCCCAGCCCGGCGATTCCGATGCGAACATTGCGGTTGATAAACTCGGGGAACAGCACCGAATCCTCGGACGTACGGTAGAACTTTTCCACCGTGTCTTTTTTGAGGTTGATATCCCGATCCATCAGCGCGAACTCGAAGGCGTCGAGCCCCTCATGGGACGAAGGCGCCTCGATAGCGAGCAGCTCGGAAAAGGTGATTCCCTGTTTGCGGGCCTGTTGGTACATCTCTTTTGCCAGTTTTACGGCCATGGTCTGTCTCCTTTGTAATGTGAATGGTGAAGAGTAAATGGTTTAGGGGTTAACCCAGATCCACGGTCAGTGTGCCGGCAACGGCGTCCTTGCTGACAACCCAGAGTTTACGCCCGGCAACGGCGTCGGTACCGCCAGCCAGGTTGGTG
>JBAQPK010000316.1:0-2742 GCA_049305715.1 Desulfuromonadaceae bacterium
AGCAACCGATGATTTCGCCGCTGTTGAGGGCAGGCAACCATTTCTTTTTCTGTTCTTCAGTACCGAAGGTATAGATAGGACCACTGCAGAGCGAGGTGTGTGCTGAAATCAGAACACCGCTGGAACCGCAGGCTTTTGACACCTCTTCGACAACAATGGCGTATGAGAGCATATCTAGCCCTGCCCCGCCGTATTCCTCCGGTAAGTAGCTGCCTAGAAACCCCATTTCGCCCATTTTGGTAACAAGAGCATCGGGAATCATATGCTCTTCGTCGATTTTCATGGCAATTGGCTTGATTTCTTTTTCGACGAAGTCGCGTACCGCAGACTGCAACACTTTGTGATCCTGGCTCAGTTCGAAATTCATGGTTCATCCCTCCGTAATATGATTATTTTCCGTGGAACACAGCAGAACGTTTTTCGAGAAAAGCCCCCATCCCCTCGCGCTGATCACCTGTAGCGAACAGAACTCCGAACAGGGAAGACTCGTAGCGGAAACCATCTTCTTTTGACATATTTAGCCCACTGACAATGGCATTCTTTGCGTACGAAACACCCAGCGGGCCTTTGCAGGCAATTTCACGAGCGGTTTCGAACACTTTCACCAGCAGCTCTTCCGGTGCGAACACCTCGTTGACAATGCCCCAGGAGACTGCTTTTTCGGCAGATATAATCCGACCAGAGAATACCAGTTCATTTGCCTTGTTCGGGCCAATCAGGCGTGACAAGTTCTGAGTGCCGCCAAAGCCAGGAATGACACCGAGGCCGACTTCAGGAAAACCGAATTTGGCTTTTTCTGAGGCGTAGATGAAGTCGCACGCCAGCGCCAGTTCCAGACCTCCGCCTAGCGCATAGCCGTTGACGGCTGCAATGACCGGCTTGCGCATCTTGTTAATCAGCAGCATCAACCGCTGCCCCCTGCGGGCAAATTCATGAGCTTCAAAAGAGGAGAATTCGAACATTTCCTTGATATCAGCCCCGGCTACAAACGCCTTCTCACCTGCACCGGTTACTACAATCGCCTTGACCGCCGCATCCAGATTGAGCTCAAACAGCGCACATTCCAGCTCACACACAACCTCGCTGTTAAGTGCATTCAGCGCCTGGGGGCGATTGATCGTCAAGGTCGTTATGCCATTACTTGTTTCGACCAGCAGATTCTTGAATTCCATATTATTCTCCCTAATAAGTATAGAAGCCGCGCCCCGATTTGCGCCCCATATATCCCACATTCACCATCTTGACAAGCAGCGAGCAGGGACGAAACTTAGTATCCTTGAAGCCGTCACAAAGAACATTGGCGTTCTCCAGAACCGTAACGAGATCGGCCAGTGCCAACTACCCCATCAGCCCGTTTTGGGTCAGAAAGAGAGGCCATTATAGAAATATAATGCTGTCGTCGATGTCAGTTATCTTTTCGCCGCCGCTGTTCGACACAGCAAACGTATTTTCGATACCGATAACACCCTTGTCTGGAAAGACAAACTTCGGCTCGATTGCAATCGTCTGCCCAGACTGTAGCGGCACCTTGAACCCCTGGGCCAGCACAGGAAATTCATCTAGTTCCAGCCCCACACCATGGCCGACAAAGCGGGCCTGTTCACCAGGCATTCCCATAAAATGATCTCCGAGCCCACCCTTTTCGGCAATTTCAACCGCCTGTTGAAACAATTCTTCACAGATGGCGCCCGGTTTCAATACCTGCTGCAGATACTTCTGAATTTCCAGTGAAAGATCAAATGCTCTCTGCAGCTCCGGATCAAGTGTTCCAATTACAAAAATGCGGGTCATATCGGTGATATAGCCGTTGAATACGCCGGTATAGTCCAGAAAGACAGGTTCATCGCTGCCGATAACCTGCAGTGACGCCCCTTGCGGCGAAGCATTTGAAAGTCCGCACCCGGTAACCGCGCCATCGAAGAAGCCGTACGAAGCAGCTCCTGCCGAAAGAGCCAACCCTCCATGCAATTCCTGGTTGAATGCCCGCATTCGAACATACCCTTCATTACCGGAAAGACGAAGCCGCCGCTCAAACTCCGCCGCCAGGTCAAGTTCACGCATTCCTGCCACCAGGAATTGAGGCACTTGAGCAAAGATGGAGCAGAGGCTCGTGCCGGACTTACGGAGCTGTGCAAGCTCGTACGTCGACTTGACTGAACGGACTTCGCGATTCGCGGCGGAGATATCAACAAATTCGCAACCCGGCAGCAGTTTTGAGTAGTAGTTAAGTTGCTGCACCGGAGCGACATCGTAGGTAAAGCCTATTTTATGCACCTCTTCTCCGAACAGTGCGGGAAATTCCTTGCTCGATGGAAACGGCCTGATATCGGTCAAAACGCTCTCTACCCTGGCGCGGGACAAGCTCTTACGGACCATCAGAACCGGCTCGCCTGCCCTCGGTATCCAGAGGGTGGAGTTCTGGCGGGTTCCGGAGAAGTAGAAGACATCGATAGGAAAGATAAACAGCGCACCGTCGATCCCCTTGGACTGAAGCTGCGCCTGCATAGTCGTTACTCTCTGCATCGCTTCTGCATGTGTCAGCATGATCATATCTCCATATTCTAAGTTATGGCCACTCGTTAAAGAAAGCGATCTCCTGCAGTTCCTTGCGAGACCTCGGTTTTGGTTCCTGATCCGGATAGCCAAGCGGGGTAATTCCCACAACCCGCATGTTCTCAGGAATATTCAGCTTTGTTTTAAGCTCCGCTTCGTCAAAAAGACCCATCCAGCAGGTACCAAGAC
>JBAQPK010000317.1:0-3015 GCA_049305715.1 Desulfuromonadaceae bacterium
CCTTCGGCACGGCGGCCGGAAAACCGCCGCTCAAAGCGAAATCGACGGCTGAAAGGATGCTGTAGCGCTGGATGAGGGTGTTGCAGAGCAGACCGGTGGCAATCTTCTCCACGTCGGCTGCAGACAAGCGACCTTTGAGCAGGTACTGCACCGAGTAATACACACCATTACCCGGAGCGCAGAGACGGCCGAACAGATAATCGACCGCTTCCCGGGCGGTGCGGCCAACATTGTCGGTCACACCGGGGCGGAAACCGACCTCCACGGCATAATCGAAGCCGGAGGCAAGCGGCCGGTCGATGCTCCAGAGCTGGATGACAGGGTCGCTGAATGGTCCGCTCGCCGCCTGTTCAAGCTCTCCCTGCGAAAGGGCCATATCAACGGTATAGACGTCGATGGTTCGGACGTCATCGATCGGCAGATGCAGGAAATGCTCGATCTCCCGTTTGATCCGCTCGCCCCGGGCGTCGCGCACGCCGTCTTTCAGTACTGCTTCTATTCTGTTGGCCATGTCAGTCTGTTCCTTTTTCTATTTTCATCGTCCTGGTCGGGAACGGAATTTCGATAGAGTTCTCGCCGAATCTTTTGAGAATAAGTGAATTGATTTTATCGGTCGTGGCAAACAGGGTGCTGTACTCTTCAACCCAGAAAAAAAGCGACATATTGAGGGCAGAATCGCCAAAGCTGGCAAAATAGGCTTCAGGAGGAGGATCGGACAGGACATCTCCGACTTCAGCGGCGGTCGCCACCAACAGCTGCTTTACCAGATCGACATCACTATCGTACGCGATGCCGATATTGATGCGCCCCTTGGCCCGGCTGTTGGGAAACGCCTGGTTGGTCAGCATGGTATTACAGAGGTCCGAGTTGGGAATAATCAGCAGCTGGTTGTCCAATGTCTTTATCTTGGTGCTCCGGAGGCCGATATCCGCCACATCCCCGATCTGGCCGCCAATCAGCTGGATACGGTCTCCAATGCGAAACGGCCGGTCGAGCATAATGGTAAAACCGGAGATCATGTGGGCCAGCGTGTCTTTGGCCGCCATACCGATCGCCAGGGAACCGATGCCGAGAGCGGTAACGAGGGAAAAAATATCGTAACTGAAATGTTTGAGAACCACGATCAGGGCCGCGCCCATCAGAAAAAGCGACACAATCTTCTCGGCAACCGGTATCAACTGGAGCGACATGGCAGCCCCGGCGGTATCCTCCTGGCCGGCGGCATACCATTTCAGCAACTCGCCAATGAGATGATAGATCAGGTGACAGACGATCACCACTAGAATGATGTAGATGACGCCGGAGGCGACCTGGATCAGCTTCTCGTTCAGCGGCAGCGAGCGGATCGCCAGATAGGCGCCCAGCACCACGAGCAGTCGTGACACGTACGGAATCACCCGCTGCAGGACACGATCGTCCAGATCGCTTGAGGTGAAGGTGGTCAGGCGCCGTCCCCACTTGTTCAGTATCATCACGATCAGCTGCGACAGAAGCCAGAACAGGGCCAGGATCAGCAGTGCCCCCAGGATCTCCTTGGCCCAGAACAGCGAGAGAGAGTCACCTTCCCGGGTCTGGATAAACCCAAGTATGAATTCGATGAAACTATTCACCGAATACCCGCTTGAAAATTGTGCCGACGTGCTTCAGATGATAGTTCAGGTCGAATGCCTCGCGGATTCTGGCCTCTCCAAGCGCCCCGACCACTTCCCGGTCTGCCAGCAGTTCCGTCTGGAAGTCGGCGCCCTGCTCCCAGACCTTCATCGCGTTGCGCTGCACCAGTCGGTAGGAATCTTCGCGCGAAACGCCCGCCTGGGTCAGATCGAGCAGGATCTTCTGGGAGAAGACCAACCCCTTCATCTGGTTCAGGTTTCTCGACATATTATCGGGATAGACAACCAGATTGCGGATCAGTCCGTTAAGGCGGCGCAGCGAAAAGTCCAGCGCCACGGTGGCATCCGGTCCGATGTAGCGTTCTACCGAGGAATGGGAAATGTCGCGTTCGTGCCACAGCGCCACGTTTTCCAGGGCGGGTATGCAGAGGGAGCGGATATAGCGGGCCTGACCGGTCAGGTTTTCGGACAGGATCGGATTCCGTTTGTGGGGCATGGCCGACGACCCCTTCTGCCCCTTGCTGAAGAATTCTTCCGCTTCCAGCACCTCGGTGCGCTGCAGATGGCGGATTTCAACGGCGATACGTTCCATGGACGACGCGATAATGGCCATGGTGCAGAAAAGTTCGGCATGGCGGTCGCGGGGAATGACCTGGGTTGAGACCGGCTCCGGCTTGAGCCTCATTTTGGCGCAGACGTACTCTTCGACATAGGGCTCGATGTTGGCAAAGGTGCCGACCGCCCCGGAAATGGCGCCGGTAGCGATGTTCTCGCGGGCCGCCTGGAGCCGGACCCGGTTGCGCCCCATCTCGGCATAAAAGGAGGCCAGCTTGAGGCCGAAGGTTACCGGCTCGGCGTGGATGCCATGGGAGCGGCCGATGCAGACCGTGTCCTTGTGTTCGTACGCGCGCAGCTTGATCGACTCAAGAACCATGTCCAGATCGGCCAGCAGTTCATCGGTAGCCTGTACGAGCTGCACCGACAGGCAGGTATCGAGGACATCTGACGATGTCATGCCCTGATGGATGAAACGGGCTTCCGGACCCACATACTCGGCGACCGAAGTCAGAAAGGCGATCACGTCATGCTTGACCTCCGCCTCGATCGCGTCAATCCGGGCGATGTCAAAGTTACCCTTGGTACGAATAACCGGCACGACCTCTTTGGGGATAACCCCCAGTTCGGCCTGGGCTTCGCAGACCAGGGTCTCGATTTCGAGCCAGATGCGAAAGCGGTTTTCAGCGGTCCAGATATGGGCCATTTCGGGGCGGGAATAGCGTTCGATCATTTTAGAGAAGCTCCTTGCTGTAATTCAAAATAGATACAAATTTTGGCCGTAAATCAGATTTCAATCACCGCGCTGGCGCGGTACTGGTCGCCGATGACGATCCGCGGCGCACAGATG
>JBAQPK010000318.1:0-3050 GCA_049305715.1 Desulfuromonadaceae bacterium
GGATAAGTCATCACGGGTATTGACGGTAGAAGGATGGAAAACGGTTGATACGGACGAACTCCAGCGGGCAAACGACCGGATGTCAGCCGACGGGCTCAGGGTGCTCGGCATCGCATTGCGGTACTGGGATGCCATTCCGGGGGAGCTGTCACCGGAGCATGTAGAAACCGATCTCACTATTCTGGGTATGGTCGGCATGCTGGATCCCGAACGGGAAGAGGCCAAAGAAGCCGTACGTTTATGCAAGAGCGCCGGAATACGGCCTGTGATGATCACCGGCGATCACCCTCTGACCGCGACGACCATTGCCGGGAGGCTCGGAATCCTGGAACAGGGTAGCCGCGCGGTCATTACGGGCAGAGAGCTTGAAGCGTTATCCCTGGAAGAGTTTGAAGAGCGGGTCGAACATATAAGCATTTATGCCCGGGTCGCTCCGGAACAGAAACTGAAGATCATCAGGGCGCTGCAGGACAAGGGGCAGTTCGTTGCGATGACCGGCGACGGCGTCAATGATGCCCCCGCACTGAAACGGGCCGACATCGGCGTTGCCATGGGGATTACCGGCACGGACGTCTCCAAGGAATCGGCGGATATGATTCTCCTTGATGACAATTTTGCCACGATCGTCAAGGCGGTTCGCGAGGGGCGGCGGATTTTCGACAATATACGCAAATTCATCAAGTACACCATGACCAGCAACTCCGGCGAGATCTGGACCTTGTTTCTGGCCCCCTTTCTGGGCCTGCCGATCCCGCTGCTCCCGATCCATATCCTCTGGATCAATCTGGTTACCGACGGGCTGCCCGGACTGGCCCTGGCTGCGGAACCGGTGGAAAAGGGGATCATGGCGCGACCGCCCAGGCATCCCAAAGAAAGCATCTTTGCGGGCGGTCTCGGGGTACATATCGTCTGGGTGGGACTCCTGATGGGCGGGGTGTCTCTTGCCACCCAGGCATGGTCGCTGAAAACCGGTCATGCCCACTGGCAGACCATGGTTTTTACCGTTTTATGCCTGAGCCAGATGGGACACGTGCTGGCGATACGCTCCGAGAGCGAGTCTCTCTTTAGCCAGGGACTGCTCTCGAACAAGTCGCTGGTGGGGGCTTTTCTGCTGACCTTTGTCCTGCAGATGTCAACGATCTATGTGCCGCAGCTGAATCCGGTCTTCAAAACAGAGCCGCTGTCGCTGAATGAACTGCTCATCACCCTTGCGGCATCGTCGCTGGTTTTCTGCGCCGTTGAGATCGAAAAATGGTTCAAGAGGAGGAAGGGAGAGGCGTTGAAAAAATTTATCTTACATACCCGCATGAATTAGGCTCCCATGGCATTGTACCCGAAAAGGTTCATTACAGGCCGTAATCATCCAGGCCTTCGATTCCAGTGAATATAATTAAAATCACGTTGCACGTTGTAAACAACATTTTATGTAGTACATTAAATATTAAGAGCAAACATCATAAATGAGGAGGTAACTATGAAAAGGTTTTCCTTGGATGTTGCGTCACTGTTTCTGTTTGCCCTCCTGCCATCCTCGCTTTTTGCCGCAAATCTCCCGGATATTGTCATCCCCCTCCCGCTTACCGGTCAACAGGGGAAATTCGGCGAGATGATGAAGCGCTCCTATCAGATGGCGGCTGAAGAGATCAATGCCAAAGGGGGGATCAAAAAGCAAAAACTTGTTTTATCTTTCGAAGATTCCGGGGCTAAGCCCGAAACCGCCAGGGGCATCGTAGAGAAGCTGATCGATTCCAAGAAACAGCCGATCATTGTCGGCGAATATACCTCTGCCTGCGCCAAGGCGGTTGCCGCCGTTGCCGAAGAACGAAAGACCCCCTATCTTATCGTTGCCAGCGCTGACGACGCCATAACTCGCCAAAACTACAAATACGTTTTTCGCCAGAATGCCGTCAATGCCCATTATGGCGATGGCGTGATCAGTTTTCTCTCGCAGGTCGTGAAGCCCAGGACCATCGCTATTCTCTATGAAAGTTCCGCCTTCGGCACCTCCGGGGCTGAAGCCATGGTCAAGGATGCGGAAAAACTCGGCATCAAGGTTTTGCTCAAGGAAAGGTACGAGTCAGGTTCCATCGACTTCAAGCCGATTCTGTCCAAGGTCAAGGCTGCCCAGCCAGACGTCCTCTACATGGTCTCCTACGTCATGGATGCCTCCCTGCTCATGAAGCAGATCAAAGAGCTCCGGATTGATGCAAAACTCTTTGCCGGCGGTGCGGCGGGATTTGCTATCCCTGAATTTATCGACAATGCCAAGGATGCTGCCAACTACGTCATCAGTGCCACACTCTGGACGCCGCAGCTGAAATACCCCGGCGCCAGACAATTTGCGGATAAGTACAATGCCAAATACAAGGACTATCCTTCCTATCACGGAGCCTCGGCGTACTCGGCCATGTATGTACTCAAGGATGTACTGGAGCGGGCAAAGGATTTTTCTCCGGAAAATATTCGCGATGCCCTGAAGGCCACCAATATGGTGACCGCTTTCGGTCCGATAAAATTCGAGAACAAGGAAGGCTACCAAAACCAGAATTTTATGGATACTCTGGTCCTTCAGGTTCAGAAGGGGGAATTCGAAACCATCTGGCCTCAGAAACATGCGAGCAAAAAATATATTTACCCGGTTCCTACCTGGAGAGAGCGCAGATAGCCTGAAGAACAACGAGAAATGGGCTGAGGAGACCTGTCATGACATCCGTCCAGCTTGAAGTCCTTCTGCAGACCATTATTTCCGGGATTTTTCTCGGCGGTCTTTATGCGCTGCTGGCCATCGGCATGACCCTGATCATGGGGGTCATGAAGATCATCAATCTGGCTCATGGGGAGCTGATGATGGTCGGCATGTACATCGCCTATGCGCTCTTCTCTTTTTTCAATATCGATCCCTATATTGCCGTCTTCATCGCCGCACCTGTCCTTTTCGGTCTGGGAGTCCTCCTGCAGAAATTTCTTATCAACCCCGTGATGAAAGTGGATTCGATCCTGCCGGAAAATCAGGTGATCCTGACCGTGGGGATAGGCATGGTGCTGGCTAA
>JBAQPK010000319.1:0-3607 GCA_049305715.1 Desulfuromonadaceae bacterium
TGTTTCCTATGACTATGAAGGGGGGGGGACACTCCGCTGCGACGTTGTTGATACCGGCGCCGGTATCCCGGACGACAAACTGGAGGCTATCTTCGAACCGTTTACCCAGCTGGCCGGCAGGGGACAGCGACGTGAAGGCACCGGACTGGGGCTGCACATCACCCGCCGCCTGTTGGCGCTGATGCATGGCAGCCTGAGCGTGAAGAGCGAGGTTGGCAAGGGGAGTATCTTCCGCCTGAAACTGCCGCTTCCACCGGTGGCCGGCCGGGAACAGGACCGGGAGACGACAGGCAACCGTCCGAGAGTCGAGTGGAGTACAGAAGAGATCACCCGGGCGGCAAAAAAAACGTATGCCGCATTGAGCGACGAGGAGATGCCGCCCCCACCGTCAGCGGAGCTGGATGAACTGCTGAATCTGGCTCTGAGGGGGGACATGCAGGGGGTGGAACGCTGGGCTGCCGATCTGGAGGCACAAGATGCCCGTTACCGCAATTTTGCCGGCAGGCTGAAGAATCTTGCCGTGAACTTTAAAACCAAGGCCGTTCTGGCACTGGTTAAACGCTGCCGTGGAGAAGATCTATGAGCACCGAAAGAAAGAAGACATCCCGTTTCGACGGACACAAACCGATAATTCTGGCTGTTGACGACGATGCCATCAACCTGGCCCTTGTCCGCGACTGCCTGGCCGGGTTCAATTACACGGTCCTGGTGGCCGAGGATGGCGAGAGCGCCGTCAGCCGGGCGGATTATGCCCACCCCGACCTGATCCTGCTGGACGTAATGATGCCGGGAATGGACGGCTACGAAACCTGCCGCCTGCTGAAGCAGCAGGAAAGCACCCGTGACATTCCGGTGATCTTCATGTCAGCCCTGGGCGGAACCGGGCACAAGGTGATGGGACTGGAAACCGGGGCGGTGGATTATGTCACCAAACCGTTTCAACAGGACGAGTTGCTGGCCAGGGTGAGGGTGCACCTGAGCATCCTGGATCTTAATCGCCGCCTGAAGGAGACCAATGAGCTGCTGGAGGCGCGGGTCGAAGCGCGCACAATGGATCTGTCCATCGCCAACCGTGTGCTGGAGAAAGAGATAGTTGAGCGTCAAGCCGCACAGGAACAGCTCAGGCAGTCGCAGAAAATGGAAGCCATCGGCACCCTGGCCGGGGGGGTGGCCCATGACTTCAACAATATTCTGACCGCCATCATGGGTTTCGGCAGTATCCTGCGGGCAAAGCTGGAGGGAGAAGCCAAGCTGGCCCAATATGCCGATAATATCCTGAACGCCGCGGACAAGGCCGCCAAGCTAACCTACAGCCTCCTGGCCTTCAGCCGGAAGCAGATTATCGAGACGAAGCCGGAGGAGGTCAGCGAGATTGTCAGAACTATCGACAAGCTCCTCTTCCGGGTGATCGGAGACGATATCGAGTTGCGCTGTTCCTTAACCCCAGAAGAGCTGGTAATCATGGGGGATGGCAGCCAGATTGAGCAGATGCTTATGAATCTTGCGGTCAATGGGCGCGATGCAATGCCCAATGGCGGGATTCTCAGCCTCAGAACGGAGCGTGTCGAACTTATGGAGAAGTTACCCGCCGTCTCGCTCAAGCCCGGGTCTTATGCCAGAATCACCGTTTCCGACACGGGATGCGGGATTAGCGAGGATATCCGCCAAAGAATTTTCGAACCATTCTTCACCACCAAGGATGTCGGCAAAGGAACCGGGCTGGGGCTTTCCATCGTTCACGGAATAATCAAGCAGCATGACGGCGCGGTGACCGTGGAGAGCGAGGTCGGTAAGGGGACAAGCTTCAAGATATATCTGCCTCTTGCTGCTTCATACTATTCGCGTTTCGAGAGTGATCCGGCTGTCCCGATACCGGGCGGGGTTGAAACGATCCTGCTGGCCGAAGACAATGACGATGTCAGAAGCTTCATGGTCCAGGCTCTTGAGGATTACGGTTATCACGTGATCGAGGCATTGAACGGCGAGGAGGCCCTGGAAAAATACCGTGCCAACCGCGGCCTGATTCAACTCGTGATGCTGGATGTGGTCATGCCCAGGATGAACGGGCGCGAGGTATACGAAATGGTCAGGAAGGAGGGGGGGCAGGCACCGGTGCTCTTCTGCAGCGGCTATACCGACGATATCATCGAGCAGAAGGGGATGGTGAACGAGAAAGGGGTCGACTTTCTGCCCAAGCCTGTCACCGCACAGGTACTGCTTGCGAAGGTCAGGGAGATACTGGACCTGGTTTTATGATGTTACCCCATGGAGTGAAGGGCGGATTTCCCGGGGCCATACCCACCATTTGAATCCATTTAATCCATCGCACCATCTTGACCCGCATTCGACCACTGCGCGTCTACAGCAAGGCATCAATATTCCGCAATCCTTCCAGCGCCCCGTATGGCATCGATATATGGGGCGCTTTTATCTCCGGCTCCCGCGGGTTGATGCGAATGACGGTAGCATGTTCACAGCTCCACCCGATCCGCTCCGATGCCGCACGGATCGTAGGTATCGCGCTTCCCGCTCCCATCTCCAGCACCGCAATGCGGCGGCCGGCATTGTTTTTCAGAAACCGGTCAAACGCCTGCTCCTGGAGGCGGACCTGGTCCGGTAGCCATGACCGGTCACCGAACATGAGAATATTGGGGCGGCTGACCTCTCCGCACTCGGGGCAGCGGGGAAGCGGGGGGCGGGCGCGCATGGTAGCTTCATCAATCAGGATGGTCTCATTGTTGTTCCAGATGGTGCGGCTGCATGGTGTCTGACACTGCAGTCGGTGAATCGAACCATGCACCTCCAGAATCCGGTCGTCGGCATACCCTGCTTTCTGGAACTGGCCGTCAACATTGGAGGTGATTACAAAGTAGTCAGCACTCTTCCGCTCAATCCACTTACCGATGATATGGAATCCGTCATGGGGAATCGTATCCCGGTACAGATTGGTGCGATGCCCATAGAAGCCCCAGCCAAAGGACGGGTCATCGGCAAAATGTTGCGGGTTGGCGCAGTCGATGAAAGAGAGTCCCAGGCGTGAATAGACAGGATATGCCCTCCAGAAGCCGTGATCGCCACGAAAGTCCGGCAGGCCGGAATCCACCCCCATTCCTGCTCCGGCGGTAATGATAAAGACTTCTGCTTCACTGATTATTGCCGCGGCACGCTTCAGCACCCCCACCCCCTCACTCTGAAATCAGGATCTTACGGCACTATAGCGCCAGGATGGCGAAGTGACAACAGTTAACACACCGGGTAAAAACATCGGCCCGCGGCAGTAACACGAATTCATTTTTTTAGCGTTTGACACGTGTTTTATATGCTTGTATTTTAATCGTGTTACACTTTTAAAAAATTGGTGTCACTGCCAAAGGGGGGGCCAGCATGCATATGGCGGACGCATTACTGTCTCCTGCGGTCGGCGGGACGATGTGGGTCGCTTCAGCCGCGACCATCGCCTACTGTTCCGGAAAAGTCCGGACAGAGATGGATGACCGCAGAATCCCTCTGATGGGTGTCCTGGGGGCGTTTATCTTTGCTGCGCAGATGGTCAGTTTCACCATTCCGGTCACCGGTTCCAGCGGCCACCTGGGTGGCGGGCTGATAC
>JBAQPK010000320.1:0-9851 GCA_049305715.1 Desulfuromonadaceae bacterium
AGCAAGCATATACTGGAGTGAAAGGTCGGGAAGGAACATATACGGAGCATCGGAGGCTGAATACCCTTTGCCGGTTTTTGCCGCCAGAAAATCGCGGGCGGCCAGACAGTCGCTCCAGGAATCAAACAACAGCTGGCAGCGGAAAAAGTCCTCACCGGCCAATTGCCGCACGGCACACGGCACACTGCACCCGGAAACCACCCCCGGATCACTGACCAGAATAAACGGCTGAAAAGGTTCATCATGGAAATGCACACGGCCGCCGGTTCTGAAAAAGAGCCTGATGAATCGCCCGACCGATTCCACCGCAATGATGCCGGATCGTTCGTCATGCCCGAAAAGCAGGGGGTTATGTCCGATTGTGCTGGTTGGCATGGCGGCTGTCACCGTTTGGATAAAAAAATAGGGCGGTTAAACGCCGCCCCATTTATACTCATATCAGACTAAATGCCCGCTTTCTGTTTCAGCAGGGCGGCCTTGTCGGTCCGCTCCCAGGTGAATTCGGGCAGTTCCCGGCCGAAGTGACCGTACGCCGCCGTTTTGCGATAGATCGGGCGAAGCAGGTCAAGCTGTTCGATGATGGCGCGCGGGCGCATGTCGAAGGTTTCGCGGACCAGGGCTGAAAGGCGGTCTTCAGGCAGCTTCCCGGTGCCAAAGGTATGGACCATGATCGAAACCGGCTCGGCCACACCGATGGCATAAGCCACCTGTACCTCGCAGCGGTCACAGAGACCGGCGGCAACCAGATTCTTGGCGACATAGCGCCCCATGTAGGCGGCCGAACGGTCAACCTTGGAAGGGTCCTTGCCGGAGAACGCGCCGCCGCCGTGGCGACCCATGCCGCCATAGGTATCGACGATGATCTTGCGGCCGGTCAGCCCGCAGTCTCCCATCGGGCCGCCGACGACAAAGCGGCCGGTCGGGTTGATGAAGTAGCGTGTATCCGCATCCAACAGATGGGCAGGAATAACCTTCTTGACCACTTCCGCAATCACCTCTTCCTCTATTCTCTTGTGAGTTACATCGGGAGTATGCTGGGTGGAAATAACAACCGTGTCGATACGGCTTGGCTTTCCGTCAACATATTCAACCGACACCTGGGACTTGGAGTCGGGACGGAGGAAGTTCAGCTGGCCAGACTTGCGCACTTCAGCCAATTTGGCTACGAGCTGGTGAGCCAGCTGGATCGGCATCGGCATGAGTTCCGGTGTCTCATTACAGGCATACCCGAACATCAAACCCTGATCACCGGCCCCCTGTTCCTTGTGCAGTCCCTCCCCTTCCGAAACACCCTGCGCTATATCGGGCGATTGCTTGTCGATGGAGACCAGCACGGCACAGGTTTCGTAATCAAAGCCCATGGCGGAATCGGTGTAGCCGATTTCCTTGATCGTTTCACGAACAATTGAAGGCATGTCGGCGTACGCAGTCGTCGTGATCTCACCGGCAATAACGGCCATGCCAGTGGTAACGAGGGTTTCGCACGCGACACGCGCTTTAGGGTCCTGAGCCAGTATTGCATCGAGAATAGCATCTGAAATCTGGTCGGCGACCTTGTCCGGATGCCCCTCGGATACGGATTCGGAGGTGAAGATGAATTTTTCTGCCATGACTGCTGACTCCTCTCAATTCTGGTGTATAATCTCATATCTAATTGCTTTATAGACCCGTAAAAATATCGCCACCGCACGGATTTGTCAAGTTAAGAGGCAACGAGCCATTATTCCGTTTGACTTCATGGCGGCGAAGTGGGCAGTATGCTAGGAAATATCCAATTGGCACTGAGTTCTGCAAATTTCTTATCCCTCAGGGAGAGGGGACATAACAACCATCTCTCATAAGGCGGTGACCATGTCCAAAGCAATCCAATTTATGTTGTTCTTTCTCCTCTGCACCGCGTTTCCTGCATCGGCATCCGCTGCGGGCAATCGTCCGGCCGACGCCTGGAACTATTACCACTTTGACGGCGCCGCCTTCATACCCGGTCCAGCAATTGACGGAAGCGCGTATGTGGCGGTACGGGAAAAGGTGCGGCCGGTCGTCCTGACCGCCCTGACATCGGACTTTGAGCAGACCGTGCTTCCGGATGGAGCGGGTGTTATTGCCGGTATCTGCTACATTCAAAGTTCCGGAGGCAAGCTCGGGGGCGGCCGCGGATACACCCCATACCCGAGCATGCCGCTCCTGATCTCGGCCGGAGGCAAAGAGCTTGTTTCAGTGCAGACCGATGACCATGGCTATTTCGTGGTGGTTCTGGAAGCCGGTACGTATACGATCGGCAGCGGGCCGTTCACCGCCGAGGTCACCGTCGAACGCGGTAAAACCACACTTGTCCCCCTCAGGGCCGGCAAAAGGATGGTGGACTGATGATTACCTTTCTTGTGCGATTGACGCTTATGCTTTTTTCCCTCTGTGCGCTCTCCCTGCCCGCTATTGCCGGACGGCTTGACGATCACTATCTGGCCGCATTCGGTGCCCAGCCTGCGCCGCTGAGCGACAGCTCCTTGCATAAGGTCATCCTGCTCCCCGCAGCGGAAGGGGGCGGCACCCCCCATTGCGGCACGCCGCTCAAACACGGCCTGCAGCGGGACTGGAACAGCCTTGAACCGGCCACCCGGAAGATCCTGGCCAAACAACTGGCAGCGCCGGCACTCAGCGGCACGGAGTTGACCTTGCTATCGAGCGGTGGCCGCTTTCTGATTCACTATACCCTCAGCGGCACTGACGCGGTGCCGTCTCTGGCCTGGGTCCAGACGGTTGCCCAGACCTTTGAGGATGTGATCAATTACTATGTGAGCCGTGGCTGGAATCAGGGCCCCACCGTCAACGGCGCACCCTACGACGTCTATCTGCGGGAGCTGGCCTTCTCGGGGCTCTACGGCCAGACAACATCCACAGCCCGGATCGGCTTCGCCAACTCATATGCCAGTTTTATGGAAATAGACAATAATTTTACCGACGGAATCTACACCAGCGCCAACGGCGGACCTTACACCGCGCTCCAGAGTTTGCAGATCACCGCAGCCCATGAATATCACCACGCCATACAGTACGGATACAACTTCTATTTTGATATCTGGTATGCGGAAGCAACCTCAACCTGGCTGGAAGATGAGCTGTATGACGGAGTTAACCAGCTTTACAACTATATTCCAGGGTGGTTCGTCAACAGCACCAAGTCCATCGATCTGGCGGTCGGAGCGGATGCTACCACCAGCGGCGCCGGCTATGGGCGCTGGATCTTTAATCGCTACCTGGCGGAACAGCATAGTACAGACTTTATTCGCAACTCCTGGGTTAGCCTGGCCGGTTTAAGCCCATCATCAAGCCAGACCAATAGCGATGGCGACATCCGCATGGTGCCGGTCCTGGAAAGTCTGCTGCTGACCTCCCCCTTCAACAGCACCCTCGGCACGGACTTCTTCGGTTTCGCCAAGCGTGTCTACACAAGAGACTGGACGACCCCCCAGTCTGAAATAGATAAAATCCACCCCTATTCTCCGGTCGCCACATATTCAACGTACCCTGTAAGCAGCTCAACCAGCAGCCCGGCACCATCGGTTACTCTTTCCCATTATTCCTTTGCCTATTACAAATTTATTCCCGCGGCTAGTGTGCCATCACTAACGATCACGATTGCCAAAAGCAGCGGTATCCAGACAGCAGCTTTTAGAAAAAGCTCCGGCGCCGTCACCGAAATCGCAGCCAACGCTGGGGGAGGCTCCTACACCGATAATGCTTTCGACAGTTCCGATGAAGTAGTTCTACTGGTTGCAAATACAACCGGTCTGGATGGTCACTCCGCGAACTTCACTACTGACGGCTCATCCGTATCGGTGGCAGAGCCGACAACTCCAGCCTTGCATTCTTCTGGCGGCAGCGGCTGTTTCATTGCCACGGCGGCCTACGGCAGTTATCTTCATCCGCAGGTACAGCTGCTGCGGAATTTCCGGGACGACTTCCTGCTGACCAATGTTCCGGGCCGGGCTTTTGTCGCGTTTTACTACCGCTGCAGCCCACCGCTTGCCGATTTCATTGCCCGGCATCCGGCGCTGCGGAGTGTGACCCGCCTGGCACTGACACCAATTGTTGTCGCTGTCGCCCACCCGCTGATTTCAGCCGTTTCCCTGTTCCTCCTCGTTGGGGCGCTATTGATATCGCTGCTGCGCCGCATCAAAACTGCCCGTTTGAATGCACACACGTATGTTATTCGCACCACCTAATCCAAAGTCAAAAGAGAGAAACCATGCCCGCTAATTTCAAAAGAGTTCTGATCGCCTGTTTTTTTGCACTCCCCTCTCTCGCTTTCGCTGCCGACACCGCAGTTGAGGTAAAAACGCCGGCTCCACCGCAGACGGCTGTGTCAGCACCGGCCGAAGCCGCACTAAAAACGGCTGCGGCAACCCAGGCCGCCCGCATCGGTTATGTGGACATTGCCCGCATCGGCACGGAATCAGAGCGCGGTAAAGCGTTCAGGGCCCTGCTTACATCGAAGAAAGACTCTCTTCAGGGAAAAATTGAGGGAAAGAAGAAAGCGCTTGATAAGCTGAAAGCATCCATTGAGGGGAAGATCGCAACGATGACCCCGAAACAGCGCGAGGCCAAATCGAAGGAATTCCAGAAGAAGCTGGAAGATCTCCAGAAGCTTGCCCAGGCGTCGGAAGAAGAGTTTCTTGCCCTGCAGGAAAAAGAGACCGGAGCGCTTTACCGGGCAATTGAGCAAACTGCGGTTGAACATGGCAAAGCTAACGGATACGCCGCCATTGTGGTCAAAAAGGAACTGCTCTACACCGGCAGCTCTGTCGATGCGCAGGATGTTACCGACGCCCTGATCAAAGCACTGGATCAGACTGGTCAGAAGAAGTAGGTTCCGGCCGCGTCAACAGCTCCCATCCGGCCAGTCTTTCCATCGCTTCGGCATCACTGACGCCGCACATTTCCTCGTTCGGCCGCAGACTGCAGCAGACCGGCGGTCGCTCGGAATGCCCAAAAAGTTTGCAGCGGTTGTCCGGCGTTAATTGATGACAGCGCATTCCGGCAGGCTTTCCGGCAGGCATACCGGGAATCGGCGACGAGATTGACGGCGCAATACAACAGGCTGCGCACCCCACACGGCACTCCATAAACATCATCTCCAACAACAGACCTCCGAGGTTCCAGAAACCCCGGAGGTCTTGTCTATCCTACTAATAGCGGTACTGTTCCGCTTTGTACGGTCCTTCTTTCGGTACACCGATATAGGCGGCCTGCTCGTCGGTCAGCACGCTCAACTGCGCGTTCAGCTTCTTCAACTGCAGGCGGGCCACCTTCTCGTCAAGATGTTTGGGAAGGACGTAGACTCCGACCGGATAGTTGTCCGGATTGCAGAACAGCTCGATCTGGGCGATGGTCTGATTGGCGAAGGAGGAGGACATGACATAGCTGGGGTGGCCGGTGCCGCACCCCAGGTTGACCAGACGTCCCTTGGCCAGCAGGATGATGCGCTTGCCGTCCGGGAAGATGACGTGGTCCACCTGAGGCTTGATCTCCTCCCACCGGTATTTTTCGATGGCAGCGACTTCGATCTCGTTGTCAAAATGACCGATGTTGCAGACGATGGCCTGGTCTTTCATCCTGATCATGTGGTCATGCGTTATGACATGGTAGTTGCCGGTGCAGGTCACGAAGATATCGGCCTTGTCGGCGGCATACTCCATGGTCACTACGCGGTACCCTTCCATGGCTGCCTGCAGGGCGCAGATCGGATCGATTTCGGTTACCCAGACCTGGGCCGAAAGTGCGCGCATCGCCTGGGCAGAGCCTTTGCCCACATCGCCGTAGCCGCAGATCAGGGCAACCTTGCCGGCGATCATTACGTCGGTGGCACGCTTGATGCCGTCCACGAGCGATTCGCGGCAGCCGTACAGGTTGTCGAACTTGGATTTGGTGACCGAGTCGTTGACGTTGATGGCCGGGAATTTCAGGTCGCCCCGCTCATGCATCTGGTACAGGCGGTGAACGCCGGTGGTCGTTTCCTCGGTAACGCCCTTGATCTGGCCCAGCCGGACGGAGTACCAGGTCGGATCAACGGCCAGCCTGGCCTTGATGGCGGCGTAGAGGATCGTTTCCTCCTCCGAACCGGGTGTGGCCAGCACGGAGAGGTCCTTTTCGGCTCTGGCGCCCAGGTGCAGCAGCAGGGTGGCGTCGCCGCCGTCGTCCAGGATCATGTTGGAGAAGCCGCCATCGCTCCATTCGAAGATGCGGTGTGTATAGTCCCAGTACTGCTCAAGGGTTTCACCCTTGACGGCGAAGACCGGCACGCCGGAGGCGGCGATGGCGGCGGCGGCGTGGTCCTGGGTCGAGAAGATGTTGCAGGATGCCCAACGGACCTCTGCTCCCAGGGCGGTCAGGGTTTCGATCAGCACGGCGGTCTGAATGGTCATGTGGAGTGAGCCGGTGATACGGGCGCCCTTGAGCGGCCGGTTGGAGGCGAACTCCTCGCGGATAGCCATCAGCCCCGGCATCTCGGTTTCGGCGATCCTGATCTCCTTGCGACCCCAGTCGGCCAGCGTAAGGTCTGCTACGATATAATCGTGTGACATTTGTCATGCTCCTTTTTAGTTTTGATCCTGACTCTTCATTAGTATAGGGCCCGCTCGTTAATAACACCACCAATACAGGTAAAACAGCAACTGTTTATAATAGTGAGAATAGAGCGGGTGGTCAACCAAAAGAGCACGCCAAGCGCGTCATGCAATGCCCGCTCGGGGTTGACAGGATACAGCGGCAGCATCCATCAGTTTTACCGGGCACCTGGTGTTAAGATTCAATACCGCCCAGGAGGCCTTCGATGACATCCACGAAGCGTACCTGTTAGCACCATCTGCTTCGTGTATCAAGACTCGAAGATTAAATCCATCGCGCCCTGAACCGTGGAAACCCCCTCCAGGCGGATTCCCCGTTTTTTGAGGCGCTTCAGGCTCCCGGCCGGAATGATGCAGCGCTTGAAGCCAAGCTTTTCGGCTTCGGCAATGCGCAGCTCCGGCTGGGTGACGGCCCGCACCTCCCCGGCCAGGCCGACTTCACCGAAGATGACCGTCTCGGGCGAAATGGCCTTGTCGAGGTGGCTGGAGGCAACCGCCATGATCATGGCAAGATCGGCAGCTGGTTCGTTCAGCCGCGCCCCGCCGGCCGCATTGAGAAATATGTCCTGTCCGGCCATGTGCAGGCCGACTTTTTTTTCCAGGACCGCGACCAGGAGAGCCAGTCGATTATGATCAACGCCGATGGTTGTCCGGCGGGGGACGCCGTAGGAGGACGGGGTGACCAGCGCCTGAAGTTCGACCAGCAGCGGCCGGCTTCCCTCCAGCGAGGTGGTGACGACCGAGCCGGACACGCCCAGCGGACGCTCGGAAAGAAAGAGTTCCGAGGGGTTTGCCACCCCGCACAGACCTTCCTGCTTCATTTCGAAGACGCCGATTTCATTGGTAGAGCCGAAGCGGTTCTTGACCGCCCGCAGTATCCGGAAGGGATGGCTGCCGTCCCCCTCGAAATAGAGGACCGTATCTACCATATGCTCCAGCACGCGCGGACCGGCAATCGATCCGTCCTTGGTCACGTGGCCGACGATGAATATCGGGATGTCGCTCCCTTTGGCAAGCAACATCAGCTTGCCGGCCGACTCCCGAACCTGGCTGACACTGCCGGGAGCCGATTCCAGGGCGGAGGTCCAGACGGTCTGGATCGAGTCAACCACCATTGCCGCCGGCTTCAGGGCGGCGGCCTGGCCGAGAATCGCTTCCAGCGAATTTTCGGCCAGAATCAGCAGATTTTTGCTTGACGCGCCGAGACGTTCGCCCCTTAGCCTGGTCTGGGAAGCGGACTCCTCTCCCGAAACGTACAGCACCTTTCCCGCGTACTCTGCCAGGGTGTGCATCGCCTGCAGCAGCAGCGTCGATTTGCCGATGCCTGGATCGCCGCCGATCAGCACCAGCGAGCCGGGGACGATGCCCCCTCCCAGCACCCGGTCGAGCTCTCCGATACCGGTCGGTCTGCGGGTCTCCGTTTGGGGGGGGACATCGCAAATCGGCACGGGGAGTGCGCCCCCTGCCGGGCGGGCCGCATTGGAGACCTTGATGGCATTCTCTTCCACCAGGCTGTTCCATTCCCCGCAATCAGGACATTTGCCAAGCCATTTGGGTGATTGGCTGCCGCACTTCTGGCAGGTAAAGATCGTTTTCTGTTTCATATGCCCCTCTCATATAGTAAAACTGATATAATCAATAAAAAATCAATCATTTTGGAAAGACATTTTCGATGCAGTATGGCATAATTTCTGCCCCTAATACAAGGAACGGCAATGGATTTCTATCGACCAACAACTAATCAGGTCACCCTTGATGCACTCGGATCTCTTTATCGCGCCGTGCGGACCTGGAGGTTTTATCCGAAAGGGCACCCGACCCGGCGAAAAAGTCTGGTTCTATCTTATGCGGCGATGCTGAAGCTGCTGGATGGCAACACGCTGTTACTCACCTGCGGTCGCACCGGTTTCGGCTTCCCGGACGGAGAGCTCCTCAAAGACGCTTCCGGGCTGACAGCTGCTCTTGCATACGAACTGTTTATCCGCCGAGTTAATAAAATAGCGATCCTTGAAGACCTGTTCCAGGAAGATCTGCTTGAGCTTGTCAAAATCCTGTGTATGTCCCCCGAAGCAATCCAGCAATCCGGCGGTATTGAGGCCATGATGGCTCTCCATGGCATCCGCTCCCTATGGGTCAATGAGTTCGATTTGACGGCCATTCGGGAGAAACGCCGTACGGTTGAACTGGCGGGAACTGTTCCACAAGGGATTGATGACGCTGAAACCGCTGTCGATACGCCCCCTGTTGTTGAACAACAATCTCCCCGGGCTGATGAGTTATCCCCGAAACATCAGCTTCAGGAACTGCTTGAACAATTAGCAGCCTGCGACGATGAAGACACCTACCTGGCACTGATCCGCCAGGCTGTCGCCTGTGCAGACGATCTCCAGGCAAACCATGAAACGCTCCTTGTTGTCCCGTTGATCGAATTGCTTGCCGGTCACGCCGACGGAGAGAAGCGCAACGAAAACATGCGCGAACGTGCACAATTTGCAATTGAGCAGATTGTCACAACCGGTGAAGTTTTGCAGATCGTGCTTGAGCAGACAGGACAGGACACCGAGGTTTCGAACAAGGCTCTGCACGCGGTTCTCAAAGCCGGCGGCGCCGCCGCCATTACGGCGGCGATCGAGCAGATGGGCCGCACCAGCAGCCTCAAGGCCAGAAGAACTCTCTCCAACATGATTGCGAGCCTGGGTGAAGCCGCGGTACCGGTGCTTCTGGATTTGATGCATGATTCCCGTTGGTTCATCATACGAAATATTTGCGCAATTCTGGGTTCTATCACAAGCCGTGAGGCACTGCCGGCGCTGACGAAGTCCCTGCGTCATCCGGACCTTCGTGTAAAAAAAGAAGCCATCCGCAGTCTGGCGCAGCTTGGAGGGCCGGAAGCCGAGACCGCTATCCTCGATATATTGCGAAGAACTGAGCCGGCTCTGCATCCACAGGCAATCGCATCGCTCGGCGGCATGAAAAGCAAAAAATCTGTGGCCGAACTTATCAAAATCGTATTTTCAAGAGACATGTTTTTACAGTCGCTTACCCTCAAAATTGATGCTCTGGCGGCCATCGCCCTGATCGGCGACCGGCAGGTTACGCCGCATCTTGTCGCGCTTCTTGAAGAGCGGTATTTGCTGGCAGCCGCTCGCGGAAAACAGCTGAAAGCAGCTGCGGCAGCGTGTCTGGGCAGACTTGGCGATTCCAGGGCGGTGCCGGCCCTGACAAAGC
>JBAQPK010000321.1:0-2318 GCA_049305715.1 Desulfuromonadaceae bacterium
GCTGGTACTTGTACCCGCAACACCGATGCCTCCCTCCAGATAATCGATTCCGCTGGCATCAAGAAGCCCCACACCGGCGACAGTATCGACAATCTTTGTATAGACTTTATAATAACTGTTTGCATTCTGCCCCATAAGGTTGAACGTCACATCAGGCGTGTCCTTTGGGTCTACAGACTTATTGAGACTTCCCCAATCGGAGGTTGATTTACTCAGTTTTGTATCAAATCCGCCGGATGTGAAAGCAAGCCCAAGCTTGTCCGACGCGCTGAAATCTGCCAATAGGGACACTTTACCTCCCGAATAGTTGTTGAAAAGCCGGGGAATGATAGTTTTGGTAATAAATTCGGTACCTCCGTACGATGCTTCAAGCGAACTTCTATAACGTTTCTGGCCTGCCGACATCCTCGTACCGGCGATCACATAATAGAGGAGCGTCATGATCATTCCGAGACAGATCATCGTGAACATCAGCGCCGTAATCAGTGCAATACCGTCTTCATTCCGCAGATATTTCATAAATTCACCGCCATCGTTATTGAATCAGGTTCTTCGGTCGCACCACAATTGTGTAGACCTTCCATCGATAATATTTGTAGTCCGCCCCGATAAGATTCTTCAGATTGAAGAGCCGTCCTCTGTCTGTTCCGTTAATTTTTTCTCCTACCATTATGGTTTCAGAAGGATAGCGGTACGAAAGATCCTTCCTCCCCTCCTGTGCAAGGATGTAGACCCTGATCTCCTTGAGTTGGTTTCTTATCTCTTCTGCAGTAACTAATGGTACGGATCTATGATCATTGACAAACCCACCACCTGAAGTATCAAGTCCATACACTACCTGCATATCGGCGACGCAGTCGAGCAACGGCATTCCCACGGAAGTATCCCCGTTCGAATGGTTAATTGTTGATTTGTAGAGTATTCCAGTATTGGCCGAACAACTTGCCGGCATTTTGTCGGCCGGACGCGTCACATAATAATCCGCCCGGTTAAACGGCATCCTCAGTGGAGTGGCGGGGCTTACTCCGTAAATCTCGAAGGTATCTCCGTTCTGGTGAGGGAGGGTCAGGGTTGAATAGGTTCCGAACGGGGCGGAAAAAACGGTAGCCGCCGAGGCCATCAGCTGACGGGTGGGCGGTGTCGTCATGAGAGAGTCCTTCACCACGACTACCCGCTCTGTGGAAGCAAGATCACGGTCAGCGGCACCCCACAACCTGGGGGGTGACTTTACATTGTCCTTGTCGAATGAAACCGTTGTCCATTTTTTTGAGGTATTATTGGTAGCCGCAAGGGTTGACTTGATAACGAGATAGCTGGAGCCAATGTTATCAGCATCTTTGTTGAATGTGGTAGTGCCGCTTAAAATGGCACGAGGAGGATTGCCGGGCGCGCCCGCGTCATTGAAGAAAGCGGGACTTTTACCGGTAGGCCAGAATGACGCCGGGGCTGAAGTAACGTCAGTTGCCTCCTCATAGGTAATTGCCGTCTGAAACGTCCAGGGCAGTCCGAAGCCTGCTTGTTCCAGGTCTGCCCTCAGAACTTCGAGCCCGACAATGCCCTCAATCTGGGTTTCTACGGATTTGGACTGCTGTGAAGAGTTGTCAACAATCGTTTTGAAGGCTTTTGCCGAAATCATCATGACCACGAGAAAAATCACCATGACGATAATCAGTTCTGTGAGTGTGAAACCCCGCCTGTTTTTAAGCATAGCTCGCATAGCTGGTCCTTTTGCCAAATAATCCTGGGCGTCTTCCTACTTAATAACTGAAACCGGAGACTTCACCATGTTAACGTACTCCACCCCTTTGTATGTCCATTTGACCTCAATTGTCAGCTGTTTTGCAGGTGTTCTAGCATCAGTCGATAAATCCTGGGTGCTCATGACAACGCTGTACGGCTTTCCAGTCCCTCTGATTTTACTTGGTTCGTAGCGGGTGCCGTACGTAGTTGAAAGCAAATCAAATACCTTGCCTCTCTGAATATTCATATACTTTTCACCCACATAGACTGCCTCGTCACGCAGATGGTTTTTCAGATTATACTCCATTGCAATGTTAATTGACTGAAGAAGCCCCAGCATCCCCACCATCATGATGACAATGGCGATCATCACTTCGATAAGGGTAAAGCCGTAGTTATTTCTGCTCGATGTTGTCACTTTTACATCCCCCTACGGTTTGAGTTCTCTTGCCGAGATTAAGACGGGCCCGTGAAACAACGATACTGTCTAACGCCGCCGAGTTTATAACCGTGGTAACGCCAGTCGGCAGCACGCAGAGAGACCCCTCATCGTCGGTCAACCCCTGGGCGTCGAAGGT
>JBAQPK010000322.1:0-6440 GCA_049305715.1 Desulfuromonadaceae bacterium
CTGTTTGATAAGCATGGGTTCCTCTCTCAGATAGAATGGTTGGTCGCGCTTCCATAACTACCTGATGGAACTCATGCTTTTCAATTGTTAAAGAACAAAATCACGCCCTACTTACTGTGACGAACCACATCTTTTAAGCCTTACTTTGCGTCTCCGCATCTTTGCATCCTTGCGATAACGCCTTTGACAGGGTTTGGGGGCAGTGGCCTTTGACTACCCTACCCTTCTTAATCCGTCGGCGATCTTGATCCTGACCGCGCGCCAGACCGGGAATATCCCGGCAACGACCCCTACGATCAAGGAGAATGCCAGATCCATGTACAGCGTTGAACGCTCGACCTGGAACACCGGTATGAAATTCCCCATGACTTCGCCGAATTTTTGCGCGACCGGAAAAGTCAGCAGTATGCCGATCCCCCCCCCGGTTATCGTTATAAACAGCGATTCGCCGAAAACCATTCCGGCGATATGGTGCCCCTGGAAACCCATCGCCTTGAAGATCGCATATTCTCCGATCCTTTCACGAGCCGTCATCGCCATGGTATTGGCTACCACCACCATAATAATGATGATCACAACGAAGGAGACAATGCGAATCGCCACGACGATCGCCTCGGTCATCGAAACAAAGCTGAGCTGAAAGGCTTTTTCCGTTTCGGTCAATGTTTCCGCAAGCGAGTTTTTGAAGGCTGAATCAACCGATAGTGAAACTTCCGCCGCCGCCTGGGGGTTTTTCAGGCCGATTATATAGACACCGACCTGGTCGGCCCGCCGGGGCACCGTTTTTTTAAGCGATTCGTTCAGATACTCCCACTGAAATAAAAACTGACTTTCATCGGTGGATTTATCAGCGCCGCTGTAGATACCCCGTACGACAAACTCCCAGGTGCCGGGGTAGATTGTCCCCTTGAGCGGGATAATGTCGCCGACCTTCCAGCCAAATCGCTCAGCCAGCTTTTTTCCTATTACGCATCCTTTTCGATCCTGCTGAAAAGCCCGCAGTTCATCCGGTGTCAGGACAAATTCCGGATAGAGGGGAAGATAACTCTTCGGTTCGATGGCAAAACTGGGGAAAAAATTCTTTTCCGTTATATACACACCGCCGAACCAGTTGGCGTAGGAAACCGCCGCGACCCCCTCGATGTGCCGGATACGCTCCTGATAGGCGATCGGCAGGGAAAATACCAGCGACACCGCATTCCGGCTGATCAGACGGGAGGATGATGACGCGTTGACTCCCGCATACCAGGCACTAACGACCGTCTGCAACAGTCCGAACGCCAGGATGGCAACCGTAATTCCCAGAATAGTCAGGAGTGTCCGCAGGCGGTGCCGGAAGGCGTTGCGGGAGAGAAGCTTAAGGAGAAGCATCAGTCAGCAACCCTTTTTCCAGATGGCGGATGATGTGCGCCTTCTCGGCGGCCCGGGGGTCGTGGGTCACCATGATGATGGTTTTCCCCTGTTCCGCGTTCAATCGGGACATCAAACCGAGAATCTCCCCGGCGGAAACCCGGTCGAGATCACCGGTCGGCTCATCGGCCACCAGGATGGCTGGGTCGGTGACAATCGCGCGGGCGATAGCCACCCGCTGCTGCTGGCCGCCGGAAAGCTGGGAAGGGTAATGGTCCATCCGGTCGGTCAGGCTGACAACCGCCAGGGCGGTCTCGACATGCGCGCGGCGCTCGCGGCGCGAAAGCGGGGTCAACAGCAACGGCAGTTCCACGTTCTCGAACGCGGTCAGGACCGGTATCAGGTTGTAAAACTGGAAGATAAAGCCAACATGCGCCGCTCGCCAGCGCGCCAGATCCGACTCGTTCAGCGTCGCGATATCAACGCCGTCAATCACGATCGAACCGCTGTCGACGGTGTCAATCCCGGCGATCAGATTCAGCAGCGTCGATTTTCCCGATCCTGACGGCCCCATCAGCGCCAGGAATTCACCCCTGACGATGTCGAAAGAGATTCCTTCAAGCACCGGAACCGGCTGGTTGCCGCGTCGATAGGATTTGGAAACGGCGTTGATCGTGACAATGGCCTGTTGGCCGACGGAATCAGACATGCTATTTCTTCTCCGGCAGGGAGATTCTGCTGCCGTCCTTCAGTTTATCCAGCGGCTTCAGCGCCACCTTGTCGCCCGATTTCACCCCCGCCACTTCCTGCAGATCACCCAGTTTTTTACCGGGCGTGACCGGAGTAAACGTGACCGTATCACCGGTCACCAGATACACGCCGCTTCGTCCGTCCCGGGTTACCACGGCAGCGGGATTGATAACGACCTTTGCCACCTTGTCCCCCGCCTGCGCCTCACGCTCCAGGAACGCCACCCTGGCGCTCATCTCAGGATAAATGCGCCCGTCCCGTTCCAGAAAACGTATTTTGACCATGACGGAAGCCTTGCTCCGATCGGCGGTCGGCACGATCGTATGCACGACCCCGCGGAAACGACTCCCCGGAAGCGCGTCCAGGGTAATCTCGCACGGCTGGCCCTGCCGAATCTGCGCCAGACTGGATTCCGAAACGTCGGCCTCAACCTGCAGCGAGGCAAGATCGGCAATCGTTACAACCGCCGCTTTTGCATTGGCGGCCGCTCCGAGCGGGGTAATGATATCACCGACATCGGCATTCTTGGTCAGCACCACGGCGTCAAACGGCGCCCGAATGAGGCTGTAGCCACGGTTGACGGTGGCCCCCTGAAGCGCAGCGACTGCTGTTGCTATCCCGGCCTCGGCACCGGCGGCTGCAGCAGCGGCACGCTTGAAGCGGGCTTCCGCATTGTCATATTCCGCCTGCGAGACGATCCCCGCCGCCAGCAGCTCTTTCTGGCGCCCGAACGATTTACCGGCATCGGCCAGTTCGGCCCGGGACTGCTCACGAAGGGCCTTTGAATTCTGAAGTGCCGCCTCCGCCTGACTTACCGAAGCTTCAAGATCTTTATTCTCAAGGCGGGCGATAATCTGCCCCGCTACAACCTTGCTCCCCTCCTCGACACCGATCCATTCCAGCATGCCGGTCGTTTTGGAAGCAACCGCCGACTTGCGCTGGGCAACGACATAACCGCTCGAATTAAGAAGCGTGAAAGACTGCGTCGGATAAAACAGGGAAACACTTGTCGTTTCGATCGATACGGCACGACTGCGAACCATCGCGACGACGGCGACAACCGCACCAAGCGCCACGACCAGGATAACAGCCAGCCGGATGCGGGAGGCGCTCCTGCGCCCGGGGGCCATCTGGCGCGTTTTATCAATCGTCAGTGTATGAAGTGAATCAGCCGGCATAGTACACCTTTTTGTACAGAGGGGTTTTGGCGACATAGTGCCGTTTTTTGTCATACCACGTTTGCAGCCGATTGTGAAGCATTGATGATTCGGCATGAACTTAACAGCATTGAATTTGAATGCTGTTATCTGGAGGATGTTATTTTCCATTTTTTTGTGCTATACAAAACGGGTTTTGCCGGAGAGCACCTTCTCCGATCACTTTATTCCAAGCAAGGGGGCTGTACATGAGTGAGATCGTTGATGTCTATGCCAGAGAGATTTTGGATTCCCGTGGAAATCCGACTCTGGAAGTTGAAGTTTTTCTTGAATCGGGTGCTTTCGGGCGAGCCGCGGTGCCATCCGGCGCTTCAACCGGCGAGCGTGAAGCGATGGAATTGCGTGACGGTGACAAATCGCGCTATCTCGGCAAGGGAGTTCTTCGGGCGGTTGACAACGTGAACAGCATCATTGCCGAAGAGGTAATCGGCATGGAGGCCGACGACCAGGTCGGCATCGACACGAAGATGATCGAACTGGACGGCACCGAATACAAGACGAACCTTGGCGCCAACGCCATTCTGGGCGTATCCCTGGCGGTTGCGAAGGCCGCGGCGGAAGAAGCCGGTCAGCCGCTGTATAAGTATATCGGGGGGGTCAACGCCCGCGAACTGCCGCTGCCGATGATGAACATCATCAACGGCGGCGCCCACGCCGATAACAATGTTGATATCCAGGAATTCATGATCATGCCGGCCGGCGCATCGTGTTTCAAGGAAGCGCTCCGGATGGGTGCGGAGATTTTTCATGCCCTGAAAGGTGTGCTGAAGGGCAAGGGGTACAACACCGCTGTCGGCGACGAAGGTGGCTTTGCGCCCAACCTGAAGTCCAACGAGGAAGCGCTGGAAGTCATCATGGAGGCGATCGTCAAGGCCGGTTACAAACCTGGCGAAGATGTCGTTCTGGCACTTGACGTCGCATCTTCGGAACTGTACGACAAGAAGAAGAACGTTTACACACTTGAGAACGAAAAACAGAAGAAAAAGACTCCGGTCCAGATGGTCGACTTTTACGAGAATCTGGTCAACAAGTACCCGATCATCTCCATCGAAGACGGCATGGCCGAGAACGACTGGGACGGCTGGAAACTGTTGACCGACCGCCTCGGCAAGCGGGTTCAGATCGTCGGTGACGACCTGTTCGTAACCAATCCAAAGATTCTGAAAGAGGGAATCCAGAAGGGGATCGCCAATTCGATCCTGATCAAACTGAACCAGATCGGCACCCTGACCGAAACCCTTGAAGCGATCGAAATGGCCAAGCGGGCCGGCTATACGACCGTTATTTCGCACCGTTCCGGTGAAACCGAAGATACCACCCTGGCCGACCTGGCCGTGGCGGTCAACTCCGGCCAGATCAAGACCGGCTCGCTCTGCCGCACCGACCGCGTCGCCAAGTACAACCAGCTGCTCCGGATCGAAGATGAGCTCGACAGCACATCCCAGTTCAAGGGGCACGACGTGTTCTACAACATCAAAAAGTAGGACGAAACGGAAACTGACACAAAAGGCGGAGAATTCTCCGCCTTTTGTGTATCTGCAGATCGGGAGGGACACATGGAAACAGGCATCGCCCTTTGGAACCGTTACCGGAAACATCTCTGCCACTGCCCCGGGATCGGGCTTGCGCTCGATATCAGCCGCATGAAATTTGCAGACCGTTTTTTTGAACGGATGGAACCGGCGATGCAGGATGCGTTCGCCGAGATGTGTGAACTGGAGGGGGGAGCCGTTGCCAACCGTGACGAAGGACGCATGGTGGGGCATTACTGGCTGAGGAATCCGTCACTTTCCCCCTCGCGCGACATTCAGTATGAGATCGAAGCCGCGATCGAGCAGATCCTGGCATTCAGTTCCAAAATCCATTCCGGCGCCATTACCGCCCAAAACGGCGCCGCTTTTACAAACATTCTTATAATCGGCATCGGCGGGTCTGCGCTGGGACCGCAGTTTGTGGCCGACGCGCTCGCTTCCTCCTCCGACCGGATGAAAGCGTATTTTCTCGACAACACCGACCCGGACGGCATTGACAAGGTGTTTGCGGAACTGGGCTCGTCTGTTTCTCAAACTCTGACGCTCGTCATATCGAAAAGCGGCTCGACCAAGGAGACCCGCAACGGGATGCTGGAGGCAAAGACCGCCTACGTGCGTGCCGGACTCGATTTTGCCCGTCACGCGGTGGCGGTGACCGGCGCCGGAAGCGAGCTGGAGAGGTTGGCGCTGGCCGAAGGATGGCTGGAGCGCTTCCCGATGTGGGACTGGGTAGGAGGACGGACCTCCGTAACCTCGGCCGTTGGGCTCCTGCCGGCGGCTCTGCAGGGGATCGACATCAGTGCGCTGCTTGAAGGCGCGCGGAACTGCGACATCATTACCCGCACCCCCGATACACCCCGCAACCCGGCGGCACTCATGGCGCTGATGTGGCACCATGCCACGGGGGGGCGCGGCGCGAAGGACATGGTCATGCTCCCCTACAAGGATCGCCTGCTGCTCTTTTCCCGTTACCTGCAGCAGTTGATCATGGAATCGATCGGCAAGGAGCTCGACCGTGACGGGGTCACCGTCAATCAGGGTCTGACCGTGTACGGCAACAAGGGCTCGACCGATCAGCACGCCTATGTGCAGCAACTGCGGGATGGGGTGGCAAACTTTTTCGTCACGTTCATCGAGGTGCTGAAAGACCGGGAGGGGAGTTCACTTCCCGTCGAGGAGGGGGTTACCAGCGGTGATTTCCTGTTCGGCTTTTTTCAGGGGACACGCGCGGCGCTGTATGAGAACGGCCGGGAGTCGATGACCCTCACCATCAACCAAGTCGATGCATACAGGGTCGGCGTCCTGATCGCCCTGTTCGAACGGGCCGTCGGGCTCTATGCCGGCCTGATCAATATCAACGCCTACCACCAGCCTGGCGTGGAAGCGGGCAAAAAAGCGGCCGGGGCGGTGATCTCCCTCCAGAAAATCGTGGTGGAACTGTTGCAGAAGAAACAGCGGGGCATGACGGCGGAAGAGGTCGCCGGACTGCTCGGAAAGCCGGAACAGGCGGAGCTGGTTTTCGTGATATTGCGTCATCTGGCGGCCAACCCGGACCGGAGGATTATCCGGGAAAATGCCGATCGGATTACCG
>JBAQPK010000323.1:0-3410 GCA_049305715.1 Desulfuromonadaceae bacterium
CGCAACAGGCCAGATCGTAGCGGTGCGCCATCTCCCGTTCCAGCCAGTCGCGAAAAGGGGAATCGGGCTTTACGTCCAGCTTGCGCGCCAGCGAATCACGATGGAGTTCCGGGAGTTCTCCCCGCGACCCCGGACGAACCCGGAAATAGACCAGCCTCCCTTTCAGGTGGGTCCTGTCCACCCAGTCCGCCACGGCGCCGTAATGTCGATCCGGCACGAGCAGCGACAGGCCGAAGTTGTGCAGCAGACGTTCGGCGGCCCCTTCCCAGTCGCGTTCCCCGTCACGCAGTTGCAACAGTTCGCCGACAAAGGGCATCTCTCCTTCGGAGAGCGCCAGTGCCTGGCACAACGCGGTGCGCATGGCCACCTGTTCCGCCGGGATGTTGCTGCGCCTGGTCTTCAGGCTGGTGATCTCGGCCATGAGCGTGTCATGTTCCTGCTTCCCCTGGCGAAAGCTCACGCTATGCTCGGTCAGCCGGTTCTGTAGTTCCGCTTCTTTTGCTTGCTCTGCTTCGGACTGAGCCGATAAGCGGCGCCGCTGCTCTAGAAAACCTGCTTCATCCTCGACCGGAGCCTCGCCGACGGCGCGTACAAGTTCGGCAAAGCGCCGGGCCTTCTGTTCGCGCTTTTGGCGTTCCTTCTCCTTTTTGCTAATTTCGCCGGCCAGCCGTTCGAGGCGATCTCCGCCGTTGTCGGCAATATTTTGTTTCAGCTCGCTTTCATCAGTCCGCAGGCCGTCGCAGCGCTCTTTCAGCCGTTTAACCTGCAAGTTCTGGCGCGTCCAATCGTCGGCAAGTGCGGCGATGCGCTTATCAAGCAATCCGAGCTTCAGCCCCGCGAAGTAGACCTTAAGCGCCTCACGGCAGGCACGCAACTCCTCCCCCTTGGCAACCATTACCCCATGCCGCTCGCAGTCGGCGACCAGCGGTGAAAGGAGTTCCACCTGCCGCTTGGCCTTCAGCACCGCTTCATGAGCCCGGCTCAGGTCGTCGAAGTGGTTGATCAGAGCGACGATACGCGGGGCAACCTCAAACGGTTCGAGCATGTGGCTGCGGACGAAGTCGGTCAGGTTCCCCACCGACTTCATGGATACCGTTTGATGGAACAGCTCCAGCGCCTGTTCGTTCTCGATGCCGAAACGGCGGCGAAACCAGGAGCCGTAAGGTGGAAACGTGTCATGAACCTCAGCGCCGAGTCCGCGCAGCTTCTTTCGCAGGTGGGAGATGTCGGGGCCGAACTGGGCGAAATCGGTGGCAATCGTCATGGCACGGTCCGCGCAGACAAAGAGACGGGCGGGCTGCGCCGCAGCGTCCTTCATCCAGAAGACCTGCGCCAACGTCACGGTCTGGCTATAACCGGCGTTATGGAAGACCCCCAGGATTACCGAGTAGCTGTTGTGGTTGCGCAGCGCCACCGGTTTGGCGGTTCCACTCACCTCGTTGCGTTCCGACTTGAAGTGACCGAGCACGTAGGAGCGAAGGGTCCGCTCCTTGCTGTCGGCGCCGGCAGCCTTGTTGTAGGCGACGCGGTGCGCCGGGACCAGAAGTGTCGTCACCGCATCCACCAGGGTCGATTTGCCGGAGCCGATATCGCCGGTAAGCAGGGAATTCCTGCCATCCGAATGCAGCGCCCAGACGCGGCCATCGAAGGTGCCCCAGTTGTACACCTCCAGGCAGTGCAGCCGAAAACCGGCCAGGGTATCGTCGGCGACAAAGTCCAGTTGTATCTCTCGGTGGTCACTCATCGGCCGTCTCTCCGGTTTTCCCTGCCAGTTGGGCCTGATATGCCGCCAGACGCCCATCGAAATCGGCCAGCCACTGGGCGTCAACGAACGATTTGAGTATGCGGCGGACCTCGTACGCCACCTGCCCGCCCGTTTTCCCTGTGGTCGGCTTCAGTTTACGCAGGAATCCCAACTCCACAATCTTGTTGAGATGGGTCTCGATCTGGTCGATCAGCTTAGCCTCGTTGCTGCTCTCGGGCAAAAACACCCGGATTAGTTCGACGATCTCATCCCGAGAGAGGACGAAGCGCGTTTCGCTGCCGCTCGCATCGAATTCGGCCAGTTTCTTGCGCAGAAGCGCCAGCAGGAGGCTGACGGGAAACGACAGTGCCCGTCTTGCCACCAGGCGCGGAATCTTTGTGTCACCATCCTCCTCTGCATCCAGGCGCGAACGCAGGAAGGCATACCCCTCGGCCTCGTCCAGCACCAGTTCCAGACCTAGCACAGCAACGTAGTCCCGTAGCCGGGCCTGCAGATGGAGAAGTCCATTCCACAGCCCCCCGTCCTCTTCACGGTAAATCACCCCTTTCAGCAGGGTCACAACCAGGACCGACAGGTTGTTTGCCGTCGCAGGAGTATCGAATAACGGTTCCGCCATCATTCCCTCACAAAGATCACTCTTGGCAGACGCGCCTGCCTGGCATGTTCCTTTCCATCGGCACCGACACAGTGCCACACGATAACGTCGGTCGCCCCTTCATCCACCACGGACTTGAAATCGTCACAAGCAAGTTGCAGGTACGCCACCAGCTCGGACAGGCCGTTTTGAAGCGGCTGTGTCGCGCACAGCTCACTCAGGGTAATCTGCGAGCGATCCTGCAAGGCATGGCGTACGTGGTGTACCAGACGGGCCTTGTCGATCACTACCTGCGAGTAGAGCACCGCAGCATCCAGATCGATCTCGCCCGACTCCAGCGCCGTATCGGGAATGACCGGCTTGATCGTTGGAGTGTAGAGCGGCCGCTCCATCGGCAGTTCGATATCGGCGGCAGTTTCCGCAATGGCCGTAAAGTCACCGGTGGGAGTTGCCTCCCGTATTGCTAGAGCCTTGGCTTCGATCCCGTGCAGGATATCCATGATGCGGCGGTTCTCCAGCCAGGCCTGATCATCCAGGAAACGTCGCAACTGCTGGGAGAGCTGTGCCACCGTGCGCTGCGTATGCTCTCCGGCCTCCAGCCAGTCGTAATGCAGGCGCCGGGTGCGTGCGTCGGGCTTCAGTTCTGCCACCGGAGGCAGGGAGAGGACGCGGTCCAGCAGTTGCGACAACTCTTCCTGACGTCGGCTCGACATCAGAAAATCCCAAAAAGCGCGAAAACTTCGCCCCTGATCCGAATCGGCAATCAAGTCGCGTTCACCTATGATCTCTTCCAGGAGTGCGCCTTTCCCACCTTCCCAGAGTGCGATTCGCTCCCGCACGCGCCGATCCAGCCCGCGAAAGTTCTGCTCCACTTCGCGAAAGTCACTCAGAAGTTCTCGGGCAAGCTGGATGAACTGCTGGAAACGATCTTTCAGAGCCGTGTCATCCAACAATTCGATGTCGCCGGCAAGCACACGGGCAATTTCGAGGTCGATCTCTTCACGGCGCTTGTGGAGTTCGGCAATGCGGACCTGCGGGTCGGTCTCGCTC
>JBAQPK010000324.1:0-4729 GCA_049305715.1 Desulfuromonadaceae bacterium
CAATGGACGCTGCCGTTAAAGTCCTCCGCAACGAGGAGCCATTCGACGAAGAAACCATGCGGTGGATGGGGAAGGTGCATCCGCAAACCAATTCACGCTAGAAGGCCAGATTTTAGTGAATAGGTGCAATTAAATACCGTCCATTCACTAAACTTTTTTTACGAAAATGCCCCGGCCAGGCCGAAGGCATTCGCGTCGCTATAGATTTTTATTGTATCACTAGTGGAAGTGGTCGACATGCATGACTGCTTCTGCCTCACTTGCGACCACAGATTCATCCTTAGTCTTCTTGGGTTTGATGAGCATCCAGACTGTAATGAGTGACGTTATCGGCACCGCCAACACGAGGCCGATCGAACCAATCATGGTTCGGATTACCTCAGTGGCGAAAAGTTCCCGATTCAGATTCAGCGAGAAGCTAGAATCAGTAGATGCATAGAAAAGCAGAAGGAGCGGAAGCGACGCGCCGACATACGCGATCGCCAGCGTATTAACGAGTGCGCCGATATGCTCGCGGCCGATACGAAGCGCACGTTTGAAAATAAAGGCTCGCGATAGATGTGGCCCTATTTTATGCAGCTCCTCGATGGCGATTGCTTGGCTGATTGCGGCGTCGTAGAGAACACCAAGTAGACCGATAAGGATACTGCCAAGCAAAAGACCCACGAAGTCGATTGAGCCGCGCGTGTCGAAATTGAGATACACAGCTTCCTCGGAAGCAAATCCGCTCAGCTGCGTCACGTCCACGGCGTAGTATGCGAGCGCTCCGGTAAAAAGGATCGTGGCGACCATGCCAACCACCGCAGATGTGGTCGTTCTGTTAAACCCGTGCGTTATATACGACCCCAGCACTATGATGAGCGACGAGACGCCAACGCTTACAAGGATTGGCGAATAGCCGTGCAGGATGCCCGGAAATAGCAGATAGAAAATAAATAGAAAGCTTGCGGCGAGCGCGACTAGTCCGCGCAATCCCTGCCAGCCACCGAACACCAAGACGCAGATAACAAAAAGTGCGATGAAGCCGTACACGGCTGGAAGTCGGTACGGATCGGAGACAGCATACATCTCTCGTCCGCTCGCAGCATCAGTCTCGTGTCGTAGATAAAATACTGCACCTTTTTTCAGACTCAAGTAATCATTGTCGACAGTAATGATCTGGTCTTTTTGCGTACCCTCAAGCACTTTTACTTTTATGCTTTGGAAGTCGTGGCTGGTATCGGTGCCGGGGATCTCCCTGACTTCCTGCGTTAAAATCTCAAGCACCTGCGCTTTGACCGTCTCGACCTTATCAACCAATAGTTCCTGCGCCTGCGCCGTGCCGTGCACGAAAAAGCCCCCGACGAAGAGGACCGACAATACGACAAGGGCTTGAAGCGATTTCTGCGCCATAGTCAAATGTTAGCAAATTCAGCGGAAAATAGCCCTACGCTTTTTGTAGCAGCAGTATCTTCGCGTTCGAGAACCAGTCCATCCTTCGCTTGTCGCGCAGCATCAAACCGGCATCCTGCGCCAGAGATTCGACCTCGCTCATGCGGTAATATCGCTCGAAATGATACGGCTCCGGACAGCCATCAAGATTGAAAAGAAACTGCACGATGGAATTGTGTGGCATGAAGTCCACCACATACAATCTTCCGCCCGGGCGAAGGACTCGCGCGGCTTCGCTGAACACCAGGTGTGGTTTGCGGTAGTGGTGGAGCGACATGCAGGAAAGGACCACATGAAAAGTGTCGTCCGCATACGGCACTTCCTCTGCGTTGCCCGTCGCTAGAGTTGCCCATGAGTGCTTCGCTCTTGCCGACTCTATGTACTCGGGCGAAATATCTATCCCATGCAGATCGAGCTCAGGAAAATACGAACGCAGCACGGCAAGAAAATCTCCGTCGCCACAGGAGATGTCGAGCACCACCCCTTCTTTGGGAAGGTCGTACAGCCTGAGAAATCGCTTGTGACGTAAGCGCTTTCTGAATTCTCGCCACCGCCTAATCATCGGCCACGCTTCAATTTGCTTTTTCGATTGAGATAACAGTCCCAGCATTAGATCGGTTGATCTAGTTTGAGGTAACCGGAAGCAGAGATGTTTGTAATCGTAAAGGAAGGAATTTGCCCTTCAAATTCTTCGAGATCATCGACCATATTCGCGGCAACCGTCAGGCGGAGAGTGCTGTTACGAGGGATGTAGATTGGGTCCGTAAAGTGGACTATGTGGTCGTCGTCCAGCGATCCCTCTCCGACCTCTTCTCCATCTGAATTGAGCAACAGTATGTCGTCGAACGCTTCGTCATCGGCTACGCCAGTGCGTACGACTGTAATATCGTTGACGATGATGTCGGTCCCTCGCGCCGTGAGATCGACGTTAGTAAACGGAACATGCAATGCACCTGCTGGTGCGATGCTGGAAATCGGTTGCACAGGCTTAGTCACGACAAGAGAGGGCGGATCAAACGTTTGGGACGTTTGAGCGTACGCGACATAGGCTATTGATAATACGAACACGCTGATAATTATTGCAAAACATTTGCTTTTATTCATATTGCCCGAATATATATCAACATCGGCCCCAGAGTCAAGTACTTGCAAGTTATTTGCAGTTAGTATAGTATTCGTTGCATGCAAAAGGCATCCAAACATGATGTGACGACGCTTATCAGAAACGCTGGCTTCCGCGCGACCGAGACGCGCAAGGCGGTGTATGCCTTCCTCAAGAAGGCGAAGTATCCCGTGAGCATAAAACAAATCATCGAGGGCGTAGGAGAGAAGAATATTGACCAAGTTACGGCATACCGAATCCTTGATGCCTTCCAAAAGGCCGGGATTGTGACCCAAGTGGACTTCCGGCACGGCCATGCCCACTTTGAACTCAAAGATGAGAAGGACGACCATCACCATGTCATTTGTACAGGTTGCGACCGAGTCGAGGACTTTACCGGATGTGAATCTGACCGCCTTGCAAACAGGGCGCTGAAACAAACAAAGGGGTTCGCCCAGATTACCAGCCACTCCCTGGAGTTCTTCGGCCTGTGCAACTCCTGCGTTCGAGAAGGCAAAACATTACAAGCAGCATAATCAATTATTTTTATGAATATGAAATATATTGCAGCGATCGTGGGCTTTCTCGTCATCGGCATACTCGGTTATTTTCTTGTCGGACATACGCCGTCGGCCACTCCGGAGGGCAAAATTTCCGTGGTCGCCAGCTTCTATCCGATGTATTTCTTCGCCTCGCAGATCGGGGGCGACAGGGCCGACGTGATTAACGTCACCCCTGCAGGTGGCGAACCGCACGACTATGAACCGACGGCACAGGACATGACGAAAATTGAGAGCGCGAACCTGGTAGTGCTCAATGGCGGCGGACTTGAGGCTTGGGGCGATAGCGTCAAACAAAATATCGATCCTCAAAAGACGACTCTCGTAACCGTTGGAGAAGGGTTGACGACTCGCCGTGTTGTGGAGGATGGCGAAGACATCGTCGATCCGCATGTCTGGCTCTCACCCGTTCTGGCGGAGCAGATTGCGGACAAAATAGAGCAGGGCTATGCGAAAGCTGATCCTGCGAACGCCGACTACTATGCAAAGAATGCAACGAACCTAAAAGCGAAGCTCGTCCAGCTCGACACAGACTATAAGCAGGGACTCGCGAGCTGCCAGAGAAAAGACATTATCACGTCACATGCCGCGTTCGGTTATCTTGGCGCAACCTATGGGCTCAATCAGGTACCGATCTCCGGTCTCTCCCCCGAAGCAGAGCCATCCGCAAAGGATCTCGCGACCGTTGCAGACTTCGCAAGAAAGAACGGCGTGAAATACATCTTCTTCGAGAGCCTTGTATCGCCGAAACTTTCGCAAACGATCGCGACGGAGATCGGAGCGCAGACTCTCGTGCTTGATCCGATAGAAGGAATCGCGGCCGACGATCTTGCAGCCGGGCAGGACTATATGTCGGTGATGCGTAGCAATCTCGCCAACTTGAAGATCGCATTACAATGCACTCAGTAAATCACGCCGAAAATATTGTCGAGGTTCAAAACGTATCCTTTTCCTACAACGGACAAGAGGTACTCAACGACATTAAACTCGACATCCATCGCGGAGATTATCTCGGGCTTGTCGGTGGCAACGGGGCTGGGAAAACGACCCTGCTCAAGTTAATCCTCGGGCTTCTTACGCCCAAAAGCGGCACGATACGGCTCTTCGGACAGGATATCCGATCATTCAAAGATTGGTCGAGGGTGGGATACGTACCGCAAAAAGCCACTGCGTTTGATGTGAACTTTCCGGCGACGGTAGAAGAAGTCGTATTGATGGGGCGCTACGGTCGTCGCGGATTGTTTCGACGCGCAACGGCCGAAGATAGAGAGAAAGCTCTCGAAGCGATACGGCAAGTAGACATGCTCCGGTATCGCAACACGCTCATCGGCGACCTTTCGGGTGGCGAGCAGCAGCGCGTCTTTATTGCCCGGGCACTTGCCGGGGAACCGGAAGTCATCTTTCTGGATGAGCCGACGGTCGGCGTTGAGCAGAACATTAAAAATGAATTTTATGCGCTGCTCCGCAAGCTGAACAAGGAACTGGAACTGACGATTGTGCTCATCACGCACGATATCGAGAGCATGGCGCACGAAGCCATGCACATCGCCTGCATCGATCACACGATCTTCTTCCACGACTCGGTCGATAAATACTTCAAGGATACCCACAACGTCATCCACCCACACCCATGAGC
>JBAQPK010000325.1:0-2289 GCA_049305715.1 Desulfuromonadaceae bacterium
TGAAGCGGTCGGTGAAAAACTGTTCCTTGAGCGCCGGGATATTGAGAGAAAATTTGTTGACGTGTATGAGATGAGCAAAAAGCACCGCTTTTTTTCCACGCCGATGTACCTGCGTTTTCTTAAGGGCGAAAAGAAGCTGGAATGCACCCCCTGGGGCAACCCGACGCGTAATCCGCGCGGTTGGAAGGCTCCCTGTTACCTGATCACCGACGATCACTATCCGACCTATGCTGAAATGATGGCGAAGACCGACTGGAAGAAGTACGGGGTAGGAAAAGACCTCCGTTGCGCCCAATGCATGATGCATTGCGGTTTTGAACCGACGGTTGTCAACGAAATCGGCAAGAGCTGGAAAGACATACTGGAAATGATGATCTGGAATCTTACGTGAGGTTTTTACGGACTTTGACGGCGTTGTGCAGAAAGTTGTATCACATGGCAGCCTGGTCAAAAAACGGTGCCAATTGACCAGGTGAGCGTGACAGTTCTGGCCTAACACAACGTAACCAATAGTTTTTTATTGAAAAGAAAACGATTTTATTTTGGAGCATTTATTGCTAAGATGCAGAAAAATAAAAGTATTTCTTTTCACCGATAAGAGCAAACCCGAAGGCAATTTGGGGACAATGGAAATGGTTAACTATCCACCTTGTATTACCGGATAATTTGTTTTCGTGGAGTTACTGGAACCAGCATAGCCAATTAAAATCATTTTTACTTTTCCGATAAGAGCAAACCCGGGGCAATCCGGGGACGCAGAGGCACAGATCCGTATTCGCGGATGGCTGGCACGCCGAAGAAGGTGATTTGTTGCTTTCCCGCCATTTTTTATTGTGGCTGATGAGCGCCCATATTCGGTATCGAATTGGGCGCTTTTTTGTTTAGACATTTATAAAGATAGATGTTTGCAACGACCCTTTGGTTGGCAAGCCAAGACTGATTTTGCGTTCAATGTAACCTTTATTGGGAGGGGACCATGAAATTCCTTACTAAGTTACCAGTGCAGTTCCTGCTTAGGCAACCTCTACATCGCGGATCAAGTCAATCAGCGCATCCGCCTATGAGGGTGATCATGGCTGCCCAGTGCTGTGCTATAATGCCATAACGATGGCGCTATGGCGCTATGGCGACAGGCGGCGTCCAGCCGCAAAAATTACCGTTTCCCGGAGGCCGCATGCGTTGCATCCCACACCACATCCCCGCGCTGTTAACCATTATGATCTGTGCCCTCGTGGCTGGCTGCGCCAGCAACCAGGAGCTGCTGGTCAGCGCCGCGCTGCGTGGCGACACCGCCGACGTGCAGAAGCTGCTGCGGCCGGGCAAGGGGGACGTCAATACGCCGGCGCCCGTCAGTGACGCGGAGTTCGGCACCTACTGCCCCGGGCACAAGATGCTTACCCCGCTACAGGCGGCCGCCTGCAGCGGTCAGCTCGCCGCCGTCGAACGGCTGCTGGCCGAGAAGCCAGCCATCGACCAGGAAACCGCGGGGGCAAACGCCCTGGCGCTGGCCAGTGAAAAGGGCCACGCGGCCGTGGTGCGCACCCTGCTCGAAAGCGGCGCCAACCCTGACACAAGGGATGCACGCGGCCTGACGATCCTGATGGCCGCCGCCAACGCCGGCAACCTCGACCTCGTCCGGGTGGCGCTGAGGAAGCATGCCGACGTTGCCCTGACCGACCGGGACGGGGCGACGGCGCTGTTCTTCGCCGCCACCCCGGAAGTAGCACGGGAGTTGGTGCTCGCCGGCAGCGACTTAAAAGCGACGGTCAAGGGCAGCAGCCTGCTGCATAACGCGGCCAAGCACCACGGGGCGGCGATGGTCGAATACTTCCTGGAGCAGGGGCTCTCAGCCGACCAATCAAACGACGCCGAACAGACCCCCTACACCCTGGCGCTGCAGCGCAGCGTCGGGACCAGCGCCGGCGGCGCCGCCAAGCAGGCCGCCACCGCGGGGCACGAAGCGAGACTGAAGCGGGTCGGGGCGCGGCGGTCCCAGCCGGCCGGAGGCGCGGATGAGGCAGCAGCACCTGCAGCCACGGGCGACGCCGCCGCGGTGCTCGAGCTGCTCAAAAAAGAGATGCAGCGCCTGGTAAAAACGGAGATGGTGGAGGCCGGGCGGCTGGCCGACGCCGGCAGGACCAGGGAAGCCCTGGCCGCCTACACCCGGGTCATCAACCGCGCCGCCGGGGTCGACACCGAGCTGGAACGGCAGATGCGGGTCGGCATCATCCGCTACGCTGCCAGTTGGGCAGAGCCGCCGGCGCTTCCCGAGAGCTCCCGCGAGCACCT
>JBAQPK010000326.1:0-2450 GCA_049305715.1 Desulfuromonadaceae bacterium
GCGCTACAACGTCACTCATGCGCCCCATCTCCTTTGAATCGTGCGGAGTTATCTGTCAATTTCACCTAGAACGATATCCAGTGTTCCGATTACGGCAACTAGGTCGGCAATCATGGAACCAAGGCTCATCTGCTCGATGGCCTGGAGATTCACGAATGAAGGAGGCCGGATCCTGAGACGCTCCGGCTTGTTTTCGCCTTCGCTGACTATATAGAAACCGAGTTCCCCTTTGGGGTTTTCTACACCCTGATACACCTCACCTTCAGGTGCCACAAAACCCTCGGAGGCGACTTTGAAATGATGTATCAATCCCTCGATGCTGTTGTACACGTTTTCTTTCGGTGGATAACATACCTGCGGGCAGTCGGCCAGAACCGGACCTGGCTTGAGCCTGTCGAGACCCTGGCGCACGATTTTACATGATTCGCGCATTTCAACCAGACGGACCTTGTAGCGGTCAAATGTATCGCACTTTTCGCCTACAGGCACCTTGAACTGGTATTTTTCATAGCCGCCGTAGGAGTCATCGCGACGCAGATCCCAATCGACGCCCGAACCGCGAAGGGCGGGACCGGTAAGACCTATATCGATAGCATCCTCGGCAGATATGACACCATTGCCGATCGTACGCTTGAGCCAGATCGGGTTGGTTGTCAAAAGGCCTTCATATTGATCAATATAGCCAGGCATGGCGGCAACAAAGTCGCCAGCCTTTTTCGCGAATTCATCCGGTACATCCTGCGAGAGTCCACCGACGCGGAAGAAGTTCGATGTCATACGGGCACCGGAAATCAGTTCATAAAGTTCCATGACGGTTTCGCGTTCACGGAATGCATAGATAAACACCGTCATGGCTCCGATATCAAGCGCATGACACGCAATCCAGACCAGATGCGACTCAAGCCTTGTCAGCTCGGCCATGATTATCCTGATCGTTTCAGCGCGTTCGGGCACCTCAATCCCCATCAGTTTTTCAACTGTCAGGATATAGCCCAGATTGTTATGCATGGGTGCCAGGTAGTCGAGGCGGTCAGTCAGAGGAAGGATCTGATGGTAGGTCCGGTGTTCCGACAGCTTTTCAACGCCACGATGCAGGAAGCCGATATGAGGAGTGACCTTGGTGATCACCTCGCCGTCCAGTTCGAGAACGAGACGCAGAACCCCGTGTGTACTGGGGTGCTGTGGACCCATATTCAGTGTCATTGTTTCAGTAGTAGCCATGTATCGCCTCTTCTATGATCGAAATACAGAACGGAGTGGAAATATTATGATAAACGCCCTTTGTACGGTTCGCGATCCGGACCCTGCAGTGGATAGTCCTTGCGAAGCGGATGTCCTACCCAGTCATCCGCCATGAGAATACGCCGGAGGTCAGGGTGATTTTCAAAGGTAATACCGAACAGGTCATAGACTTCACGCTCCAGCCAATTGGCTGTCCCCCAAACCTGAACTGCACTCGGAATGGTGCAAACAGCTTCACTTACGGCTGTTTTTATGCGTAGACGGTCTTTGTGCGGAATGGAAAGCAGCTGGTAGACCATCATAAAACGGTCTGCATTTTTGCCGAGATAATCGACCGCCGTCAGGTCGGTCAGCTGGTTGTACTGCAGGGACTGCTTGAGGAATGAAAGGATTTCAATAATGGCATCCTTTGCTACGGTTACCGTAACTTCTCCTCTGAATTCGACTACATCAATGATGGATGCAGCGAACTTTTCCTTCAGTTTCAGTACTGCACGATTGTTTTCTGCCATGATATCCAACCCTTTTGTGGGATTTGTGTGTACCTTCGTTGATTAGTACAGAAGATCAGGCCGCTTCCGGAATATAGCGTTCGCCCAGGCCGATGGCGGAACCGAATGAGTTCCGCTCACTCATAATCTTGTCCTGAAGCTTCATCAGACCGAACAACAGCGCCTCGGGGCGCGGAGGACAACCGGGGATGTAGACATCAACCGGCAGCGCCTCATCGATACCCTGTACGACACTGTAGGTATCAAAGATACCGCCGGAGCAGGCGCAGGCACCCATGGCGATAACCCATTTCGGCTCGGGCATCTGCTCATAGACTGTCATGATAACCGGCAGCATCTTTTTTGTAACAGTCCCGGCAATGATAATACAGTCGGACTGGCGGGGAGAGGCGCGGAAAATGATGCCGAAACGGTCCAGGTCGTTATGGGAGGCACCGGTTGCCATCATCTCGATAGCACAACACGCCAAACCAAATGTCATCGGCCAGATGGATGACTTCCGGGACCAGTTAACCAATAGATCCAGTGACGTGGTGATAACGTTATCGCCAAGCGGATTGTCTACTCCCATTCCAGCGCTCCTTTTTTCCATACATAAATATAACCGACGAAGAGGATAACGATGAATACACCCATCTCGACCAATCCAAAAACACCCAATTTTTTATAAAGGATCGCCCAGGGATAGAGAAACAC
>JBAQPK010000327.1:0-2383 GCA_049305715.1 Desulfuromonadaceae bacterium
GGGCTCCTTCTACCACCACTGCCAAAATTGCCTCGGGAGCCGGCATAAGGCCACGGGTCTTCTTGATCAGCATGGCTGGAGCGACCACCAACATTTGGGCAATTTTTGGGCTAGACGGAAGACCGCCCGGCATCTTATATCCTTTAATATCCCACGGTTGTTTTGCATCAGGATTTGCAATGATCCATGCCCGAGCTTTAGACAACATATCCTCTCGATCTTCTGCAAGTTCATCTACAAGTCCATTTTCCAATGCCTTTTCCGGTTTGACCTTAGTCCCCTCCGTCAAGAACGGAAATGCTTTTTCAATGCCGAGAAGGCGAACCAGACGTGTGACTCCTCCGGCACCAGGTAGCAGCCCTAAAGAAACTTCTGGCAATCCTATTTCACTCTTTGGATTTTTCATTGCTATACGGTAGTGCGTAGACAGACATATTTCATAACCTCCACCAAGCGCAGCACCGTTTATTGCGGCGACAACAGGCTTGCCCAAGGTTTCAAGTCGCCGAAAAGCGCCCTTAACGACGGTCAGTTTGTTAAAAACAGCCGCTTTGTCACTTTCAGTAATTGTGAGTAACTTCTTAAGGTCTCCACCTGCAAAAAAAGTTTCCTTGCCGGAAGTGATAATTACCCCTGTAATATCGTCCTGTTCCAGCCGATTGATGGTTTCAAGCAAGTACCCGTCGAAAGCGTCGTTCATAGTATTGACCGGTTCTCCGGGCATATCCATAGTAATAGTTACAATATTGGCACTGTCTTTTTCATATCTAAATCCGCTCATAGCTCACGCCCCTGTGTATTGATAAATAATTGTAATGTTTGTTACACCCGCTCGATAATGGTCGCTATTCCCATTCCCCCGCCAACACAGAGGGCACAGAGTCCGTAGCGAAGATTACGCCGTTCCAGTTCATCAAGTACCGTTCCTACAATCATGGCCCCGGTAGCTCCCAAAGGGTGACCCATTGCAATTGATCCGCCATTCACGTTGATCTTCTCGAAGGGGATGTTCATCTCTCTTTGGAACCTCATAACTACAGAGGCAAAAGCTTCATTGACCTCATACAGATCAATATCTGCAGCAGTCAGTCCTGCCTTGGCCAGCGCCTTACGAGCGGCAGGAGCGGGACCAATCAGCATAATGGTAGGGTCTGTACCGATTACTGCAGTAGCAACGATGCGACCACGGGGAGTAAGTCCCAACTCTTTTCCCTTCGCATTACTACCGATCAGCAGGGCCGCAGCTCCGTCAACTATTCCAGAAGAGTTAGCAGGTGTATGGACATGATTAATTATTTCGGTCTCAGGATATTTGGAAAGTGCTACCGCATCAAATCCGAGGGCTCCAAGAGATTCAAAAGATGGCTTTAAACTTGCGATCGCATCGTAAGTAGCGTCATATCGGATCAACTCGTCCTTATCCAGTATCAACATGCCGTTGCGGTCAATAACAGGAATCAGTGATTTACTGAAATATCCGTTTTTGGCAGCAGCGGCAGCTTTTATATGGGAGTTCAACGCAAAATGATCAATTTCCTCACGGGAAAAACCTTCTATTGTAGCAACCAAATCGGCACCAACCCCCTGAATTACGAAGCTAGTTCTAATGCTAGTCTCTGGGTCAAGAGCCCAAGGACCGCCGTCCGAGGCCATCGGCACGCGAGACATTGATTCTACCCCTCCGGCAACTACCAAATCTTCCAATCCGGAGCGAATTTTCATTGCAGCCAAGTTAACCGCTTCTAGACCTGAAGCGCAGAATCGGTTGAGTTGAAAACCGGCAACTGCTTCATCCCATCCGGCTGCGAGGGCTGCAGTCTTGGCGATGTTAGCGCCTTGATCACCGATAGGTGTAACACATCCTATGACGATGTCATCCACCTGGGCTGTGTCAAGATCGTTGCGTGTTTTCAGGTTATTCAACAGATTACTCAACAAGGTGACAGGCTTTACCTCGTGCAGCGCTCCATCTTTTTTACCTTTACCACGCGGTGTTCTAATTGCATCAAAGATGTATGCTTCGTTTGCCATAAAAGCTCCTTAAACATTCGATAGTTTGCCAACAGTGAGAGCGTGTATTATATTTTCAGAAACAGTCATTCTTTAATGCAACGATAGGCAGATCTCTTTCTTTTGCCCAAATTTCCCATTTATCAGCGGTGAGTTCATTGAAGACAGAACTCATCTCCTCCGGCGACGAATAAGTCCTACCAAACGCCTCGAACATATTTTTTTTGAAGTGAGGCTCAATGGCAGCAACCGCAACCCATCCTGACGCCGCCTTATATATGTTGTACTCAGGCAACCCACCGCCTAGGAGTCCGCCTGGATTTGTAAAACGAGCCATTAACGGCTCAGCCATATATTCTGCGGCCTCTGATAG
>JBAQPK010000328.1:0-6876 GCA_049305715.1 Desulfuromonadaceae bacterium
CTGGTAACCTTCATGTTGGCCGACAAATCCCGCCTGGCTCCTTCGAAGAATCGCCCCCCCAGCTCGATGAAATTGAACAGTCCGACCGAAACCAGATAATTGTCCTGGAATCGTGCTTTCTGGCGCCATTTGTCCTCTACCTGGTTGCTATAAAGGGCATACAGCCACCCTTCATCGGTCACATGGGCGCTGGGTGTGTTGAGAGAGCCGGTATATCCCTGCAGCGAAAGGCCGTTGTGGAGCGACTGTTGCTGCGCGGCTTCAGCGGAGCACACTGTCAGGGCAATCAACACAGTGAAAAGCAGCGTTGATTGCCCTGACAGCAATTTTGAATTTTGGATTTTGGATTTTGGATTAACTTCTTTCATGCGACACCGAACTTCAATTTTGAATTTTGAATTTTGGATTACCTTCTGTCATGCATCTCCTGTTGTGGCTCAGCGTACATTGGGCTTTCGGTCCGGTGACCCGTTTCAGCACAAAAAAACGCCGGTTCTTAACGAACAGGCGCCTAAAAATGGGTTTACTCTTCCCACGCTTTTGACAACCCGGCTGTCCGTGCCGTTCATAACGACCGAGGACCCGCAGCTTTGCGTCACCAGATCTCTCTGGTTTTGCCCTGTTTCCAAGTTGATGTAATTTTGACGATAACAATTAAGCTATATCCACCCTAAATGCAAGCAGAACCTGCTTCACCGTCATCCCCGTTGCTGAGCTCCCGCTAGTCACTTCTCCCTGAGGGAGAATCAGCTCGCCCCCTGCCGCCCCAGCATCACCAACGGAGTTTTCAGTATAATTTTGATGTCCAGCCAGATTGTCCAGGTTTCGATGTAAAGAATATCCAGTCGCACGACATCGTCGAATTCCTTCACCTGATTTCTGCCGCTTACCTGCCACAACCCGGTGATCCCCGGTTTGATTGAAATCCGCTTGCGATGCCAGTCGTCATAGGTTGCCACTTCGCCGGGGGTGGGAGGACGGGTTCCGACCAGGCTCATCTCACCTTGCAATACATTCAGGAACTGCGGGAATTCATCGAGACTCGTCTTGCGCAGGAATCTGCCTACCCGTGTTACCCGCGGGTCATTCTTCACCTTGAACATCGCGCCATTCATCTCGTTCTGTGCCATCAGTTTCTGTTTTTGTTCTTCGGCGTCAACACACATGGTGCGGAATTTCCAGCAGATGAAACTACGACCGTTCTCACGCACACGGGGCTGGCCGAAAAAAACCGGCCCTGGCGAATCAAGTTTGATGGCCAGCACGATGAACGGGAACATCAGAGCGGTGAAAACAACCCCGACCAGAGCTCCGGCAAAGTCCATGCAACGTTTGGCCAACAGCTGGTCGCTATTGAAAGAGATGCTGCTGAAGGTGAGCATCGGAACTTCGTCATGAAAAAAGCTGACCTGCATTCTCGAGTTGCGCTGCGGCAGATAGTCGATGGCGACCCGAACGGTCAGGCCCAGAGCCTGCAGCTCATGAAAATATTTCACCAGCCCATGCGGAGCGCCCCTATCCAGGGCAAAGACGACTTCGTCAACCACCGATTTTTTGCAGATATCGATCATGTCGTTGATTGAACCAACTACCTGGAGGGATTCCGGTGTAGTTGCCACGTAGTCATCGACCAGAGAGATCACTCCGATGAGATTCAACCCCCATTCACGATGCCCATTGATCAGTTCACACATTTTCACCGCGTTCTGCCCGGTGCCTATGATCAGGATGTTCCTGGTGTTAAATCCTTTATGGCGAATCCTGTTGAGAAAAAGCTTGATCGCAACTTTACATGCGGATAGCAGCAGAAAGCTCAACAGAAGGAAGGAAGTAAAAAGTATTCGGCTGTAGTCGTGAGGATCCAGCATGAAGATGATAGCGGCAAGCACCATGCCGCCAACGGCATGTGCCTTGAAAAGCCCCCAGACAATGCTGGCACAGGAGCGCCGGCGCAGTGATTCATACAGTTTAAAATGGTTTAAGAGGATAAACCAGCAAGGGACAGCAAAGAGCAGCAGCCAGACATAGTTATCCAGTTCCCCCACCGTCCCCGCCGTCCGGCGCAGATAATAGGCGATCATAAAGGCGCTGACAAGGACCATGATATCCAGTACAATTGCAATTTTCTTGAGTGTGGTTGCCTGCTGTTTTAGCATGATTGGTTGGGGTCTTTCCTGGTCGGTTATAAACAGCTATCAATAATGGTTGGTGCTCTTCAAAACAAGTAAGATATCTTAATAAACAGGCGATCCGGTTATCATCTGATTAACAACAGGAATCGAACGGGCAAAGCGCCGGGTCAGATGGTCGTGGTAATAGCAGGATCCATCTAAAATCCATAATTCACCATTCAAAATTGCCTTTTACTCTTCACCATCTCCCACAGCATCAACAGCACAAAGGTTGTATTCGTCACCAGATAGCGCCTGAACAACCGGCGCGGCTCCTGGCAGAGGCGGTAGAGCCATTCCAACGAAGCATTCTGCGCCCAAAGCGGGGCACGCTTCTGCAGACCGGCGTAGACCGGGAAGGCCCCACCAACTCCCAGCATGACGGCGTTGATCTTCCCCTTGTTGTGTGCCATCCACATTTCCTGCTTGGGGCAGCCCAGGGCGACGAAGACGAGATTCGCGGAAGAAGCGTTGATGCGCTTGACAATGTCGCAATCCTCTTCGTCAGAGAGGGGACGAAACGGCGGGGAATACGCGCCGGCTACTTTCAGATGTGGGTGTTCTGCCGCAACACGGCGCGTCATGGCCTGGAGAACGTTGTCGGTGGAGCCGTAGATGAAGATTGATTGGCCGTCCTGCTCGGCGGCTCGAAGCAGGTCGGGCAGCAGATCCATCCCCGCGACACGCTCCTGATTGGTGCCGTACAACAGTTTCAGCCCCTTTACCAGCGGCATGCCGTCGGGAGTCACCAGGTCGGCGTCATTGACGACGTCGGCAAAAACCGGGCTTTTGTACGCCTCCACTACCATGTGGACATTGGCGACACAAACGTATGAGGAAATCCACGCCCGTCCCAGCGCCATGATGTGTTCGACGAAGGAAGTGTATGGGCCGGTGTTGAGGTCGATGCTGATGATGCGTTGTTTGTTCATAGATTAGCTTGAATGGAAGATTCATAAATCGCCATCAACTGCGCATAGTTTCGCTCAGCGGTAAATTCCGCTTCATACTTTGCACGCGCCCTGCTCCCCATATCAGCCATTTGTCCAGGGTGTGCCAGTGCCCAAGTCATCTTGTCCGCCAAATCGAGTGCATTTCCCGGCTCGAACAGCAACCCCGTCTCTCCCTCGCTCACCAACTCTGCCAAGGCACCGATACGGCTGGCAATAACAGGCGTACCACTCGCAAAGGCCTCAATGACAACCATGCCAAATGTTTCATACCAAATACTTGGCACAACAACAGCAACAGCTATATTCATCTCGAACAGCAACTCTTTTTCAGACAAATGGCCCAAACGGGTAACACCACGTACACCATCCAGATGCGCAGCTTCCGGGCCATCACCCGCCACGCGCAACTGCGCATCAGGCAGTAATACAGCCGCATTTGCCAGCGTCTCAACCCCCTTCTCCTCCGCCAAGCGACCGACAAACAACAAACCTCGGCGCGGCAAATCCTTTGGCACAGGCGCATCTACGAAATTTGGTTTCACCACGATGCGATCAGCAGGTAAACCGCCCTCGATAAATTTATTGCGACAAAAATCATTCAGCGCGATATAACAAGATACCTTGTTACGGTATGTTCCCAGACAGCGATGCAACGTTAACATGCCTGCCAACACTGCCGATGCAGCACTCGAACCACGGTAACACTTACGCATCACACCTCGCCACGGCAAGTGTCCCACACATTCCTCGCACACCTTACCATCACGCAAATACAAAGCACTCAGACACATCAAACGAAAGTTATGCAGCGTCTGCACCACAGGCACCCCGGAACTCGCCGCAGCCCAATAAATCGATGGCGAAATTAACGGGAAAGTATTGTGTACATGGATGATGTCAGGTTTAAAAGCACGAATCAACTCGATCAATTCATGAGTAGTTCGTGAAGACCACAGCGTTTGCCTAGCAACAGAAGCAGAGGATAAATCCGAAATAGCATTATTACTGCGAAAATATGTCTCAACTTCATGCCCATGTGAACGCAGTAAAGCAATCTCTGATTCTACGACAGAATCTTCGCCGCCACGATGCTGGTAGGTATTGTGTGCAATCAGTATTCGCATATCACATTTACGAGCTTAGCTCTTTAACCTCATCCAATTTACGCATATAAATTGCGTTCACAACCTCTACCTTTTTATGCCAAGAAAAATTCCTTGCATGACGCTCAGCACCCTTAGCCAAGTTCAATCGCAACTCCTCGTTCTGTGCCAGCCGCACAATCGCGCCAGCCAGACCTGCAACCACCTCAGTCGGTGTAGTCACCGGCACTTTGATTCCGCACGTATCATCCACCACATGAGCAAAGCCACAATGATTCAGGCAAATGATCGGCAAGCCCAGTGCCAGCGCTTCAATGGTGACAGTTGAGGTAAGATCTCGCAGACTGGTGATCAGCATCACATGAGCTGAATCCATGATGTTCATGGCAGTATCCCGCTCAAGCCACCCGTGGAAATGGCAGCGATCGGCAAGACCAAGCTGCTTACTAAATAGTTTCCATTTTTCAGTTCGTTTACCTTTCCCGAGGATGTGGAGTTCCCATTCCAGGTTAGCAGGCACACTCCCAAGCGCATGAAGGGCAAGATTGAGCGCCTTCCCTGGAGTATGCTGGCCAGTCCAGACTATCCGTAATGGTTCTCCGGTGTTACGTCTCAAAAGCTTCTTTGTAGTAACGGGGGGTAAACCAACTTCGGAGATCAACGTGCTGGGGCAATCCCAATATTTTAAGGCGCCTGTCTGATTCTCCGGAGTAGCTGTTATAAGTCCATTTCCAGCTGTTTGTGCTGCAAGTCGTGGCCGCTTCTGAAAATTCATTTGAAGCAGGTTATACAGGTTGTAACCCATATAATAGAATGCCCCGTACCACCCGACCGATGTCAGGAATCGCCAGGGGAAGAGTCCCATCCCTCCAATCGGTCCCCACACAAATGGAATGCCCAATTGCCACAAGTATCCAGGCTCTCGAAAACCGACCATGGTGAGCTGGTGGACAATGTCGAATCGAATATCTCGATGAAGATCCTTCGCAAGGTCAAAAGCATCCAGATGCCACTGATGGTAATAGTAATAATAGGAAGGCGGCCAGATTTTCCGTAACAGACGGTTGCGTTTTTTTGGTAAAAAAATGAACTGTGTGGAAGAACATTTTTCTGGATTCTCAGCCTGATATCGCTCGATATCTGAGCGGAACTTTTCTTCCTCAACAATTACCCACAAGTCATGCAGGCGCGACAGAGCCGAAACAAAACCCCAGCCAACAGCTCCTTCGGAGCCTTTGTACGGACTGCAAGCATAAGCCGAGACCAGTATCTTGAGGCGGCCGTTCATGTGGTCTCCAAATCGAGAGTTGCCAACATCTGTCCGTAAAACGGTTCAACGTTGATTCGATTGAGACACCAGAGCACAAAATGGCAGGTTACATCAAGGTGCTCGAGCCCTGAAGCCAAAGCTACTAGTCTTGCAAAATCAATACATTGCCCGGCGACACTAGCCGGATCAGGTTGCTTTTGAATACGCAGCGCCGGTGCGGCGACATAATAGAAACAGTCCCAGAAGGCAGGCATACAAGGACGGCTTTCCTCCCAGTCATACACAAATAACCCCTTGCTGCTCCAAGACACGTTCCACTGTGCGAAATCTCCATGTCCTCGATGTTCACACACACCTATCCCTTGTTGTGCGCGACTAACGAGCCATTTTTTTAAATGTGCCGAAACATAATCCATATCCATTGCTTCCAAGTAGTAATTCAGAGAGCGTTCATGACGTTCAATACGGGAAAGCCCGGATAGAAATTCAAGAATGTACGGCTTCATTTCTTTAATTTTTCGGGATATACGAGGACGGAATTCCAGATACAGGGAGATACAATGCTGACAATCAACAATCCCTTTGATTAAGGGCACGCTGGAACATAGCGGGGTTTCACGCATAGCAGAAAGCGACTGGTGCTCATTGAGAAGCGCTTTACGCGCCAAAAGAGATGAACCAGATTTCAGGATGGTATCTGGCAAGTCCTCTCCGAGAGGCAACACCACCGTCTTGCGGTTGTCATCCGGCGTGCCAAGATAAAGGGCGTAATCCAGTATTTGTTGAGAAAAGTGCTCAAGCACTCTTGCCTGGTTTGCACCAATAGGTACAGTATCTGGTGTTTTGTTTGCAATCAATAACACGTTGCGACGCAGAGGCGCGTATACTCCAATACCAGCCAAAACTCGCGCAAACAGAATACCCAATTGTGCTATGAGTCGCCCGGGACGATGAAGACTGAGTCCCTGAGCAGCATGGTAATGTGAATCAAGTGGCACAACAACACGGGGGTTGGAATGTGGCAGTAAACCATACTCACGAATATCGATAAATGATGATTTCTTCAATACGCTCCGCCAGTGATTGATAATGGAACCCCTGCCAAAGGCACAGACAGTACTAACATTGTCAAGTCCACTGCAGCACGGCGTAGCGGCTGAATCCAGTGAATCAGCATTGACAATCCAAATATCTGCACTGTCAGGAAAGTTGGTGATAGTGGCGGGCAATAGGGCATCTTTCCAGAAAGATGATTCATCTTCATCAAAACCTTGCAAGCAAATGTGTTGATTTGCTTGCAACGGCAATAACCACCGCCAACCGAAACGGTAGTCAAGCAAAGAAGTTTTATGCTGGTTGCTGCTATTCAAAATATATTC
>JBAQPK010000329.1:0-5515 GCA_049305715.1 Desulfuromonadaceae bacterium
ATAGATTTCTCCTCCGTTGGACTATCTTGCAAAAGGACAGGGTTTTGGCTCTGTCCTTTTTTGCTTTTATTGTCGCCGGTAAGGTGCTATTTTGTAGTTAAATTTGTACTACTTTATAGGACACACATATGACCACACTATCATTACGACTACCGGATGAACTGTTGCACGAGGTTGATGTCTTCGCCGATGAAATGCACATCCCCAGAGCCGCTTATGTACGCAGGGCGCTGGAGCAGATGAACGCATCGGTCGCCGCCCAGCGCCGCCGGACGCGGCTTATGGAGGCCAGCCTGAAGGTCAGGGGCGAGAGCATGCGGGTGAATGCCGAATTCGACGCAATTGAGGACGTTCCTCATGCGTAATCACGGCGAAGTCTGGCTGGCCAACCTAAATCCTGGGCGCGGCACCGAACCGGGCAAAATAAGACCGGTGCTAATTCTACAAAATCAAGCGCTACTTGATGCCGAACACCCTTCGACTCTTATTATCCCCTTGACTACCAATTTAATTGGTGATGCCGAACCGCTCCGACTGCGTATAACCGCTCAGGGTGGACTGAACAAGGATTCCGATCTGCTGGTTGATCAGCTTCGGGCTATTGATAACAAGCGTTTGATCGAGGGGCCGCTGTTGCGGCTTGATGATGAGGCGCTGGGGCGAGTTTGTCAGGCGGTGGAAGAGGTCTTGGGGTTGGAGTTTAGGGGTTCGTAACCCTGAACTCGAATACCCATGAAGAAATGATTGTCATCGGGGCACGCATTACCGTATAAATAACGATTACATAAATAAAAACATGACCCGAAGAGGAACACGTGACCGAAAAAGTAAAACAGAAAGTAAGCATGGTCAGCCTCGGCTGCCCGAAAAACCTGGTGGATGCCGAAGTAATGCTGGGGGTGCTCTCGAAGCAGGATTACGAGATCACCATGGACGAGAAGGATGCCGATGTGATCATCGTCAACACCTGCTCATTCATCAAGGAAGCCAAACAGGAGAGCATCGACGCGATCCTCGACCTGGCCGAACGGAAGCACGACGGCAAGTGCCACACCCTGATCGTCTCCGGCTGCCTGCCGCAGCGTTACCAGGAGGAGCTGGCGAAGGAACTCCCCGAAGTCGATATCTTCATCGGCACCGGCGATTATCCCCGCATTGCCGAAATTCTGGCTGAAAAAAGCGGCACCGAGGGGCAGCTCCGCTACATCGGCGACCCCGATTTCATCTATGACGAAACATTGCCGCGCCTGAACTCCTCACCGGCCTGGTTTTCATATCTCAAGATCGGCGAGGGGTGCTCGAACTGCTGCTCGTACTGCATCATCCCCAAACTGCGCGGGGCCTACCGCTCACGTCCGATCGATGCGCTGGTTGCCGAGGCGGAGCGACTGGTCGCCCGGGGGGTCAAGGAGATCAACGTCATCTCCCAGGACATCACCCGGTACGGCAGCGACATGGATGACGGCACCACGCTGGAAACACTCGTCAGGCGGTTGGCGGCGATCGAGGGTCTGCGCTGGATACGGCTGCTCTACGCCTATCCGGACGGAATCACCGACTCCCTGATCGCCCTGATCCGGGATGAACCGAAGGTCTGCAAGTATCTGGACATTCCGATCCAGCACATCTCCGATCCGGTGCTGAAAGCGATGAAGCGGAGGAGCAGTGAGCAGCAGATTCGTGATCTGATCGCCAAACTGCGGAGCGAAATCCCCGGCATTGCCCTCCGCACCTCGCTGATCGTTGGTTTCCCGGGCGAAACCCTCGAAGACTTCACCACCCTGACAAGCTTTGTCGAGCAGACCCGCTTCGACCGTCTGGGGGTATTCTGCTACTCCAGGGAAGAGGGGACTCCGGCGGCGGAAATGCCGGACCAGGTTTCGGAACGGGTCAAGCGTGAACGCTACCGGAAGCTGATGCGCGCCCAGGCGCGGCTCTCCTTCCGTCACAACCGCACCCTGATCGGGACCACCGAACAGGTCATCGTGGAGGGGTTCAGCGAGGAAACCGAGTTGTTGCTGAAGGGGCGTTCGTCGCGCCAGGCGCCTGACATCGACGGCCAGGTCTACATCACCTCCGGGACCGCCGATATCGGCGACATCGTCACGCTCAAGATCACCGACTCTTCAGATTATGACCTGATCGGTGAAATGATCGAATAGCCAGGCTCCAATGAAACTCAATGCCAAACTGATTATCATCATGCTCTCCATGCTGGTTCTGGCGATGTTGACGCTCTTCATCCTCAACCAGTCCGCCCAGAACGCCCTGGTAAACGAAATACAGGACAGTTCCCAGGAGATATCCAAGGCTGTCCAGATGAGTATCGAGGATCTCACCTCCAGCACCGAGACCTCCCGCCTGAACGATTATTTGGTAAAGGCACGGGAAAAAGGGATTAACGAGATCAACATCATCAATACGGAGGGGGAGATCATAGACTCCTCCGACCCTGAAAAGATCGGCAAGAAGCGCGAGCTCAAAAAACTGGAGAAGGGGATTCATGCGGTAAAACGTCCGGTCGGCGGGGCAATGCTCTCCCAGAAACCATATGAAGTGGTAGTGCCGGTTATTGTCGGCGACGAGCAATTGGGGTATGTCCAGATCAACATGCTGCTGGACAATATCCGCGACATCCAGCGGGCCAACTTCATCCGCCGCCTGTTCGCAACCGGCATGGTTTTCGCGGTCGGCATCGCCCTTATCATCTTCCTTGCCCGCCGCTACACGACCCCGATCAGAAACCTGGTGGAGGACTTCAAACGGGTCTCTGCCGGTGACCTTTCAGTAACCATCCCGGTAAAAAGCAACGACGAAATCGGAGAGATGGCGGAAGGCTTCAACAACATGGTTGAAAAACTGCGCGAGCGTGAAGCGCTGGAAAAACGCCTCTATGAAGCCGAGCACCTCTCGCGGGTCGGACAACTGGCATCCGGCATCGCCCATGAAATCAGGAATCCCCTTAATTATATCAGTCTGGCGATTGATCATCTTAAAACCGAGATGCTTCCAGGGTGCGGCGACAAGTGCGCAGAGCTGGAGGAGCTGACGGACAAGATCAAGGAAGAGGTGCGCCGCGCAAATTATATGGTGGTGAACTTCATGAATTATGGAAGGCCGCTCAAGTTGCGCCGGACAGACGTTGTCTATCGGGAGCTGCTGGCCAAGGTGCTGCCGGTTCTGGAGGATCGATTAGCCGAACAGCATATCAGTGTCGATCTGCAGATTCCACCCGATCTGCCGCCTCTCTGGATCGATGCGGAACTGTTTCGAAATTGCATCCTTAACTTTATCACAAACGCTGCCCAGTCCATGCCGGACGGCGGGACGATCACCCTCGGGGCACGTCTTGCAGTAGAGCGGGTGAACCTGACCTTCAGCGATCAAGGAAGCGGGATAGCGCCGGACGATATCAGCAAAATATTCCAGCCATATTTCACCACCAAGGATGTCGGCATCGGCCTGGGGCTGGCTATTACCGAGCGGATTATCAAGGGACATGGCGGCGGGATAGAGGTTGAAAGCATTGTCGGCAGCGGAACGACCTTTACCGTGTCGCTGCCGCTGCAACCAGCATAAACCTGAAAAGCTAAGCCCCCCCTGCCCCCCTTTCACAAAGGGAGCGAATCGGAGATCGAGGAATTATGGCATACAAAGGCAGCATACTGATCGTTGATGATGAAAAGGGACAACGGGACATCCTCAACCTGATCCTGAAAAAAGAGGGGTACCATGTCGTCGATGTCCCCGGCGTACGGGAGGCACTGGCAGAGCTGGGAAAGCGCGAGTTCGACCTGATCATGACCGACCTCAAGATGCAGGGACAGAGCGGGCTTGACCTGCTGGAGAAAGTTCTGGCCGATGACCCGCAGCAATGCATCATCATGATGACGGCCCATGGCTCGGTTGATTCGGCGGTGGAGGCGATGCGCAAAGGAGCCTTCGATTATCTGGAAAAGCCGCTGGAGCGCGAAAACCTGGTGCTGACACTGCTGCGGGCCTTCGAACGCATCGGCCTGGTGCGCGAAAACCGGGTGCTGCAGAAACGGATCGAGTCGATCGCAACGATACCCACCATGCAGGGTGAGCATCCGAAAATGAAAGAGGTTTTCCGGATCGTTGCAAAAATAGCCCCTTCAAATTCAACCGTACTGATCGTGGGCGAATCGGGAACCGGCAAGGAGTTGATAGCCCGCGCGATCCACGACGGGAGCCCGCGCCGCGACAAACCGTTTATCGCCATCAACTGCGCCGCGATCCCTGATACTCTGATCGAAAGCGAGCTGTTCGGTCATGAAAAGGGGAGTTTCACCGGCGCCAATGCCCGCGAGATCGGCATCTTCGAAGCGGCGGACGGCGGCACGGTATTTCTGGATGAAATTGGCGAAATGAACGTCTCCATGCAGGCCAAGCTGCTGCGAGCAATTCAGGAAAAGGAGATCCGACGGGTAGGGGGCAAAGTCAACATCGGGCTGGATGTCCGCCTGATTTCGGCCACCAACAAGGAGCTTGAGCAGGAGATAAAAAAAGGGGCGTTCCGTGAGGATCTGTTCTACCGCCTGAACGTTATCCGCGTCAATCTTCCCCCCTTGCGCGAACGGGGAAGCGACATCAAGACACTGGCGGAATTCTTCCTGGAAAAATACAGCAAAGCGGCCGGGATTTCGATGGATGGCATCTCGAAACAGACGCTGAAGCTCTTGATGAGTTACAGCTGGCCCGGCAATGTCCGGCAGCTGGAGTCGGTGATCGAGCGTTCGGTCCTGATGGCCGAAAGCAACTATATCGAACCGGACGACCTTCCGACCGAGATTACCGCCTGTGCTTCGCTGGCGGGAGGTATCAATTTCGACCTCCCGGCGGAGGGAATCGATTTTGAGACGCTGGAAAAGGGGCTGATCGTCAAGGCGATGGAGCGGGCGGAATGGGTTATCGGCAAGGCCGCGCCGCTTCTGGCAATGAGTTACAAGACCCTGCAGTACCGGCTGGACAAGTTCGAGATCGAGCGTCCGGACAAGAAAACAAGATAAACATTAAAACGGGTACCCCAGACCGACAAACACCGCCGGACCATCCTTGCCGACCCCCACATCCACCCTGCCGACGATATTCGGGCGTACAAGCGCCCGGAAGCCGATGCCGGGATTAAACTCGAAGTTGTTCCAGTTTGCCTTGTCCAGAGACTCCATCACCGCACCCAAATCTATAAACGGCGCTACCTCCCAATCTGCAGTCACGCCGAACACCTCCCAGCGAAATAGCCTGATGCGCTCCTCAAGATTGCAGAGCAGAAAACTGTTGTCGATGAAGCGGTTGCGCCCGTAGCCGCGCAGGGTATTTTCCCCCCCCAGGATACTCTGTTCAAGAAAAGGGACTCCAGCACCAAGTGTCTGGTTGTACATCAGACGGAATACGCTGATGTATCTGCCATTGCTGAACGGAATAAATCCCTTGGTTTCAACCTCGTAATGCCGGTATTCGCCCGCCCCTCCCAATTCTTTCAGCGTCGGCTCGA
>JBAQPK010000330.1:0-1510 GCA_049305715.1 Desulfuromonadaceae bacterium
TGCAGTGGATGACCGCCGGCAGCGGCATCATCCATCAGGAGATGCCCCAGCTGAGCCCCACCGGCACGATGTGGGGGTTCCAGTTCTGGGCCAACCTGCCGGCGGCGCAGAAGATGATGGCGCCCCGCTACCGTGACGTCAAGGCGGCCGATATCCCTGAAGTCACACTGGAGAACGGGGTGGCGGTCAAGGTTATCGCCGGAGAAGTGGGGGGAGTGAAGGGGCCGGTGGGAGATATCGTGATCGAGCCGGAAATGCTCGACATCAGCATACCTGCCGGATCCGTGTTTACCCATCCGCTGCCGCTGGGGCATACCGCCTTTGCCTACATACTCTCCGGAGAGGGGTACTTCGACGATCAGCGCGATGCCTATGCCTATGAGATGGTCGGCCACGGCTGGTCGGACACGGAGCGCCGCTGCAGCTGCGCGGCTGAAACCGTGGTGCTGTTCGAACATGCAGGCTCCGCGGTTCAGGTGACGACGACGGACAAGCCGGTGCGTTTCCTGTTTGTCTCGGGGAAACCGCTTGGTGAACCGGTCGCCTGGTACGGCCCGATCGTGATGAATACCCGGGAGGAGCTGAAGATTGCATTCGAGGAATACCAGAACGGTACCTTCGTTAAGTAGTTTCCGTCCGGAAAGGGTGCTTTTCCGCCCTGGCGGTGTCAATCTTCGGTCTTGCTTGTGTGGCGCACGGTCGTACGCCTCCGTGCAATCCCTCGATTTTCCTTGCCAGGACAAAAAATCCCCGTTTTCCAAATCGGAAACCAACAGTTTCTCATCCGGATTTTCCGGATGGAACTAAGTAATCCCCGCCGTTCCGGATATTTCGCAGGGAAAATAAAAGGAGGATGCAGTCATGGGATCAAAAGGACGTGAAATTATCGGGATGGACGTGGATGAACTGATTGATCTGCTGCGCCGGGCCTTTTGTGATGAATGGCTGGCCTATCACCAGTACTGGCTGGGTGCAAAACTGGTGAAGGGGCCGATGAAAGGCGCCGTCGGCGCCGAGCTGCTGCAGCACGCCACCGAAGAGCTGCTGCACGCCGATATGGTGGCGATGCGCATCATCCAGCTGGGAGGAACGCCCGTCACCAGGCCCGAAGAATGGTACAAATTTACCAATTGCGGCTATGATGCACCGGATGATGCGTACGTCAAGACGCTGCTGGAGCAGAACATCAAAGGGGAACGGTGCGCCATCGGCGTTTACAAGCGGTTGATGGATATTACCAGGGAAAAGGATCCGGTTACCTACAACATGGTGCTGACCATTCTGCAGCAGGAGGTGGAGCATGAGGAGGATCTGCAGTCGCTGCTGGAGGACTATGAGTTGATGATGCGCGCGTTCAAGGAATAGTCCTGTCCGTGATCCGGGAGGGGCTGCCGTAGCGGCAGCGGCACGATGAATGGTGGAACGGAGCCGTTTTATCTGCTTTTATCGTTCACAAGGCGATATTCGGCAATCTTGCGATCCAGGGTCTTGCGCGAGATGCCCAGGATTT
>JBAQPK010000331.1:0-2320 GCA_049305715.1 Desulfuromonadaceae bacterium
CCCTTCTGGTCATACACCATTATCGGGGCATTTTTCTTGACATCAAGCTTCTTGGCAAGCCGTGCGGCCTGTTTTGCCGGGAAGGTTACCGCGCCCTTGATAAAACCCGTGCCGGCTTCTTTGGCTGTGCGAACATCAAGAAGAACATGGGGAACATCTTTGTCAATCCAGGCCTCCTTCAGGAACTGGGTCGAGAGGACGCCATAATTTTTTTCAAGCCAGGCCGGCATGCCGTCCTTATAGACCTTCAGATTGGTGTAGCCGAGTTTCCGGGCTTTGTCGGCGGAACCGGGGCTCATGTTGCAGGTCGCACCGGCACAATAAAAGACAATAAGGGCGTTCTTGTCTTTCGGCAGCAGCTTGTCAGCCAGTTTGTCGAAAGCCGGGAACGGGAAGTTAACAGCCGTGGGGATAGATCCTTCCTGGAAACGCGGCAGTGGGCGCGAATCAAAGAGGAAATATTTTCCTTTTTCAGGTCCCTGGGCAACAAGCTTCTCGACATCGGCAGTCTTCACCAGCATGTCGTCAGAAATCTTGACTGGAGGCTTTTCGATCAGCTTGACAGCGGTCTTTACGCCATTATTGACAACGTACTCCACCTTGATCTCATGACCTTTTTTAACGAGGTTGTCCTTCAAAAACTCTCCATCACCGGTCTTACCCGCACCGTTTACCACTTTGATCTCGTCTTCATCGAACTTGAACTGTTCAACGGCATCATCGATCTTCACCTGAATGGTTTTTGCCTTGAACGTCACGATATCAAAATATCCCCGGACTGCGCCCGGTTCGGCCTTGTGACAGTTTGTGCAAATCTTTGCAATGGTCGGACTGGCAGGCGAAGCTGCCGGTCCGGCCGGCTCCGCCGCGAAGACCGCGCCTGCGGACATGCAGGCGGATACGGCAAACAATAGCGTTTTCTTGATCATAGGTTACATTCCTCCATGGAGAATTAGTCTGACCCCGCTCACAGGATACGTGCGACAATGAACCATGTTCTGCACGAGATGCAGAAGCATTGCCCCTAACCTGCTAGCAGCCGGCCGTCTTTTTGAACATCTTGCTCAGGTTTGTGTCACCGGATTTTTCATATTTTGTGCGAATCTCATCCCCTTCCACGATGCGCTTGTCCTTGAACTTGTCGAGGGTTAGTTCATCCTTAACGGTAATTGTGACCGATACCTCCGTCTTGCTGTCTTTTACAACCGATATTGCCGACAGGCCGTCAGCAGAAAGCTCGATTTTTGTAATTGTGCCGGTCATTTTGAACTCTTCTGCACAGGCTGTTCTAACAACAGCCAGTGAAGAAAAAATCACCAGCGCCATGACCATAACGATTGAAACTAATTTTTTCATTGCGGATACCCCTTTTCTGAATTACCTAAAATGAGTTCGGCAGATAGTCAGCAGTATTCATTCTGCCGGCTGAAATAGCCGGGGAGTTTTCAGGCTCCCCGACAGCCTGCTGCTCTAGAAATGAACCTCAAAAGTTCCGTATACATTGTGCGCATATTTCAGCGGAGCCATCAGCATGAGATCGGTCGGCTTGATCTCCGAGATCTTCTTGGGAGCACCGACCCAGTTGTTGCTGCCGGTGTATTCAAAGTCGTAATACTGGTAGCCCACCTTGACGAAGGCCTTGGCAAGATGCTTGGAAAGCGGTTTCAGGTTCAACTCCTGAATGATGTACGGCTCATAGACATTGCCGCGCGTACCGAGTTTGCTGGTCCACATGTCGTCGCCAGAAGGAACGAAGGGAATCCAGTATTTTGAACCGTGGTTAAATTCGAAGCCGATCTTTGTCCTGGATGGAAGATCGTAGCGAATACCTGCATACCCTGCCCAACCGGTCCGGTCTTTCGGGGCAAAGTCCTGCGCAAAAAACTCGCCGCTCAACAGTCCCTGGAAGCCGGCATTCTGGGAAACATTGCCGTTTGGATTGGTGATGCTCAGGCCGAGGTCGCCGAAAAGCTGCAGGGTGCCGGGGCCGACGTTTTTCAGGGTACTCATGGCTCCGGCGCCGTACCAGTCAATGCTGCCGAGGTTGACAGAGGGTGCTGTATTGCCGAAAATGGTGTTATTCATCTCCGGGAAGTCAAAGATATCGAAACCGCGGTTCCACTGCAGCCAGACGCGCAGCGGGTCGGTATCGATCGGAAGTATGGCGACGCCGAGCATGTCGGTATCATTGAGACCCTTGTTTGGAGTCGTAAAACCGCTCTCGAAGGCGCGCCCGTAGCATACCTTGGCATAGGCGCCCGGCAGGGCATCGATGTCGGGAGCATAGCCGATCGTCATACCGTCAAAGGCGTAATCAACC
>JBAQPK010000332.1:0-5792 GCA_049305715.1 Desulfuromonadaceae bacterium
CGTTACGGCGGGGAACTGCTTTATCATTTTAATCCCAGCGGTACATTTGTTCCTTACGTTGCTGCTGGTTATGCCGGAGTGAACTTTGACGGCAACAGCGATGGATATACCGACAGAGGATACAAAAAGACGAAGGGTGCTTTCGACTACGGTATCGGAGCCAAGCTCTTCGTGAGCGAGAATGTCGCCCTCAGGGGTGATGTTCGTCATATCATCTACAAATATGACCGTACCTACAATAATTACGAATCCACCATCGGCCTCTATTTCGCCTTCGGTGGCGCCGCGCCGGCTGCGAAACCGGTTGAGAAGCCAGTTGAGAAACCGGTTGAGAAACCGGTTGAGGCAAAACCTGTTGTTGAACCTGTAATAGTACCTGTGGATAGTGACGGCGACGGCGTGCCGGATACGCTTGATAAATGCCCGAACACCGCTGCCGGTGTATCCGTCGGCAGTGACGGCTGCCCGCTTGATGCCGACAAGGACGGCGTTGCCGATTCTCTCGACAAATGTCCCAACACCCCCGCCGGCGTTACCGTCGGCACCGATGGCTGCCCGCTCGATTCTGACAATGACGGCGTTGCCGACTCTCTCGACAAATGCCCCAACACTCCCGCCGGTGTTGCCGTCGGCACGGATGGCTGCCCGCTCGACTCCGACAAGGATGGCGTGCCTGATTCTCTCGATAAATGCCCCGCTACCCCCGCCGGCACAAAGGTCGGCACGGATGGCTGCCCCGAAGCCGAGAAGAAGGCTGCTGCTGAGAGATTCTGCAGCAAGCCGGCTGTGCTGGCGATTAATTTCGACACCAACAAGTCCGACATCAAGTCCCAGTACCATGACGAAATGAAGAAACTTGGCGACTTTCTCAAGTATTTCCCTAACGCCAAGGGAGAAATCTCCGGTCATGCCGACAATACCGGCAACAAGGCATTAAACCAGAAACTATCTCAGGCCCGTGCCGACAGCGTTAAGAAGTACATCGTTGATACATTCGGCATAGATCCAGCTCGCATCGTCAGCAAGGGGTATGGTTCTTCAAAACCGGTGGCCAGCAACAAGACCAAGGCCGGCAGGGCGAAAAACCGTCGTATGGAGGCAAACTTTACCTGCGAGTAAATGGAATTAACTAAATTCTGCTGAGTAATCCCCCGGCTCTGCCGGGGGACCCCAATAGTTTCTGCAGATAAAAAAAGCCGGGTTCCCTGTCATGGGTTCCCGGCTTTCAATTTCCATAAATCTCTGAATAATTATTCGGTGTCTTCCGCCTTCGCAAGAATTTCCCGTGCCATAACATCATCCGGGTTCTGTTGAAGGGCTGTTCTCAGGTGTTCCAGTGCTTCCTCCCGCCGTCCCAGCTTGAGGCAGGCATTCCCGAAATCCCTATGAAGATTCACCAGGTTGTTGTTTAACTCCACTGCCGCCGAAAAGTGTTCCAGCGCTTCCGGATTGCCGTCGCGCGCAAGAAATTTGCCCAGTGCGTGATGAGCATCAGCAAACGAGGGGCTGAGTTCAATGGCCTTAAGGTATAATTTCCTGATACGCCCGGAGTCGCTACCCAGAGATTCCTCAGCCGTGCCGAGTCCCAAATATCCCATGGGAAGATTTTCATCCAGCGAGATGGCTTCGGCAAAGCAGGTACGAGCTGCTTCATATGAATTCATCAGCAAATAAATATTGCCGAGATTGATCTTGGCCAGCGGGAAAGCGCGGTCTAATTCTGTGGCCGAAGTACAATGGGCGAGGGCTTCTTCGAGCCGGTTTGTTATCATGAGGGCGGCGCCATAATTGTTTTGGCACCTCGCATGGTCCGGATTTATTTTGACCGCTCTTTCATAATAGGTAATTGCCTCTTCGACTCGCCCGAGATCCTGCAGCAGAACCGCATACGTATAAAGCGCCCCCCAGTGGTACGGCGCGTATTTCAGCGCTTCCAGCAGCACTGACTCGGCGTAGTCGTAGTGGCGAAGGTCATGGAGTGTGTCCCCAAGTTTATGGAGCACATTCGCATGGCTCGGGACAAGCCCGGCGGCAATTTCGAAACATACCGCGCTTTCCTGAACAAAACCCTCCTTTTTGAGCTGGTCTCCAAACACCACGATGATCTCCGCGACAACAGGAGCTTTTACATATAGTTCGCGGTTAATCAGGGCGGCAAGTTCTTCTGCAATTGCGCGCGAAATGGTCTCTCCGTCCAAGGAAATACGCAGGCTGAGCTCGCGGAGAATCTCTGCAGACTCTTTCACGTTTCCATTGCCGGCCATAATGGCAGCGGCAAAAAAACGGGCAAGGTTGTATTCGGGAAGTTCTTCGCCGATCTGCATATAAGTGCTGAGAGCGGGGTCGATCTCACCCCGCAGATGCATCAACAGGGAAGTGATGAAATCAATTTCCCGTGGTTCAGCAGCGGATGTGTCAGCTGCAGCTTTTGTCCCGAATATTTTGTTGAAGAAAGCCATGGTAGTTGTCCTTTTTTCGGATTCAGTGTGGTAAACGTGGGGTTAGGCTACTTTTACGCAGAAGGCATCACCCATGATCCAGTTTTCACCCTCTTTTCTCAACTGTATCTGTCTGCTGTCGATGATTGAGCAGCCGTGTTTTTGTGTCACAGCCGAGATATACTCCCGTCCATGGACGTATCTGCCGGTCGGTTTGAGAGCCACGCTGTCGCCATCACCGCTCTCGGTTGTGAAAACAAGCAGTGCTCCGGGGTTTGACCGTGCGATAACGGCCTCGAACAGATGATCAAGCTCACCTATATAAATAAAAACATCCGCGGCAACAAACAGGTCAAAGTTCCGGTTGATCCGCCCCAATTCTGCAACAATTTCGCCTCGAATCAGGTGGTCATACACCCCTTTTGTTTTGGCTGTTTCCAGCATTTTTTCCGATAAATCTATTCCTGTGATTGAGCCGAAATGCCCTTTAAAAGCTTCTCCCACGAGGCCTGTCCCACATCCAAGATCTGCAATGGAATCAAAATGCATATCATTGCCGCGAATATTTTTCAGCATCCCTACAAGTTGGCTGGGAGCGCTATAGTTAAAATTTTCTTTCAAAGTAGTATCATAAATCGGAGCTATAGTATCAAACTCCTGTTGGACGAACTCTTCCAGGAGTGCCTTTTCAGGCTGATTCCCATCAAGAATGGTCATGAAATACCGGATATGGGCATTTTGGGGATCCAGATGATTTCCAACAACGAGTATTGACAAAGCTTCGTCGTTCCTGCCGGCCCAGAGGCATGAAAGGGCATATCCCAGGCAACTGGTGGCTGCTTTTTCCGATGAACCCTCCTCCATCATTCCGATAACAATACCAATATTCTGTCGCGCCTCCGCGAAATCACTTTGAATCTCCAGCGCCCGGATGAAACTGATCAAAGCGGATTCATAATCTCCTTGCTCCCTGTAGATATTGCCTAGATTTACCTTTACATACGGCGAATAAGGCATGATTTTGTCTGCTTTCAGCAGATATTTTTTGGCTGCTTCAAGCTTCCCCATTTCAGCATATGCGGTGCCAAGAAGATAATTGGCATCAAGATGCATTGGATTTTTAATGAGATACATCTGGTACAGTTGGATTGCTTCTTCAAATTTTCCGGCATCATGTTTGGTACGAGCTTTGTTTAGAACCTGATCATTACTCATTGTTTATTCTCCTTTTCTCCAGAACCAAAAGAACCAAAATTTGCGGCATAAATGGAATCATCAAGTTCAGGTTGCTTTCCGCGCGAATGAACTGGTGTGTCAGCCCAGTTTTTTAATTTGTTATAATTGTTTGTCACAATACGACATGAGGATGACTGGACTCCGCTTGCCAATAATGTAAGAGCATTTTCGATTTCAAGCTTTGCAAGGGAGACGCAGGCACGCTGGTTTTTAATAATGATATCAATCGGAAAGCCCAGTTCTACTGCCCGATCCAGTTCAACGGTGGCTTTATCGAGCCGGCCAGCACGAAGATACGCATTTGCCAGTTCGAGATGGACAATATGTACATCCGGCAGGATGCCAACAACCGCTTCACGTTCCTCAATGGAGTAGTCAAACCCATTAATTGTGCCGATATCACATAAAATTTTACGTTCAAGTTCATGAACCTTTTTTCTTCGGTTCAATTCTACTGAAAGCTCAGGAAAATCATTTTTGAAGAAGATCTCTGTCGAGACGCCCTGCTCTCTGGATAGAATTTCCCAGTCTTCAGTGCCCGGAATAAAACCTAAGGAACAAAATGAATATTGATTGGGCCGTCCGGTTTTTATCAGGTCTGTGCTCTGTTCCAAGGTTTTAACGGTTTCGCCCCGGTTAAGAAGAATCATATAATATCTTACGAAGAGTCCGTATTTGCGAGCGGCACGAGTGGCTTCCAGCACCATTTCCGGAGTCGTATTCTTGTGCATGGATTTCAGGATTTCCGGTGCTCCGGATTCAACCCCTAAACTGATCATCTGACAACCAGCCAGTCTCATTTTATACAGCAGTTCATCGTCAAGGTAGTCAACCCGAGTGTCGCAACTCCAGATAAAGTTGAGCTTAAGGTCAATAATTGCATCGCAGATCGCAATTGCTCTGCGTCGATCAGATGTAAAGGTGTCGTCCTTTACGGCAAGGATTGGAGCGGGCAGGAGCGATAGCGCATTTTTAAACATGTCGAGACAGTATTCAACAGAGTGAAAACGCAGCTTCTGGCCCCAGGTTGTAAAGCTGCCGCAAAAGGTACATTTACTCGGACAACCCCTTGATGTCATGATGATTCCGCTGGTAAAATAATCAAACGGCGATGCCAGCGTATCAAGATCATTTATACGCGGGCGTTTTGGTCCGACTATGATGTCTTCACCGTTGCGCCATGCCGTTCCCGCAATCCCCGTCGTTGAGCGACAGTTTTTCAGACAGGCAAGCAACTCCATAAACGTTTCTTCGCCCTCGCCGATTACCACAGTATCAATATCGTGGAAAAAACTCAGGCACTCCCGGGGTAAAGCCGTTGCAAACGGTCCTCCGACCGTAATATGCGTCTTCGGATGATATTGCCGTATCAATGCCGCAACCGCTCCCATCCCCCGTCGAGTGTAGGTGAACGTGGAGATGCCATAGACGTCAGCCGTGCTCGCTGCGATCAACGTTACCACTTCCTGCCAAGGAGTGCTCGAAAGGTTATGTATAGTGACATCATGGCCAGCACGTTTAGCCTGGGCCGCAATCGTCATTAAACCATAGGTAATAATTTGGGTATCTTCATTTAAATCAGTCGCATTCCAATCTTTGGGAGCATCGAAAAGCGTGCCCGAGGCCACCTCTCCAGGCTGAAGTATCTGCCAAGGTGGTGGATAGATCAGCACAATTTTCAGCGGTTTTGCACCAACACTTTGTAGAGGCAACTCCTGTTCTTTGTCGAGTGAAAGAGGCGTTTCAGTGGAGACTGCCGCTTGTTTTCCGGTAGAGTTGCAAGTGTCCTGGTGGTAAGGCGTTTTCTCATGATTCAGAACCAGGCCATCAAGCACTACCATCGGTGTGGTCAAGTTCTTCAGCTCTGCATTCCAGTCTGTTGCAGGATTAAGCGATAATCTAAAGCATTCCAGCGCCTCATTCAGTCTCCCCAGATTTCGAAGCACATTGCCTAGATTGAGGTGTACATCAGCAGATGGTTTGATTTTCAGGACGCTACGGTAACAGGCTTCTGCCTGGTTCAGTAAGCTCGTATCAAGAGTCCTGTTGCCCAATTCAAGAAGGGCATTTCCCAGATTAAAATGAGCTTCCGAATAATTGGGGTTCAAAGCAATAGCC